>NZ_ASSJ01000071.1 GCF_000473895.1 Rubidibacter lacunae KORDI 51-2
GGGTGCGTGTCACCTTCTGGAGAGGAAAATTAGCTTGGAAGTGTCCCCAAGCTCGGAGTGCCTCATGACCCCCGCAGACCACGCTCAACTCCAACAGCATGTCGCGGCAATCGCTGACATCCTCTATCGCAACACGCCAACAGACCAGCTCCAGACCCTCGAAGGGATCGAGCAGACCTGGCGCGCCCAAGCCCAACAGACCGTCCTGCCCCAACTGGGAATTTTTTTGTCACGGCAGCTACGCAGACAACTGCCGGCTACCCCCGACAGGTGAAAAGCATCCTCGGGTCCTTGACCCTAACCAGCGAGCAAGCCCAGCGCTTGCAACTCAAGCCTCGCAGCCAACTGAGCCCGCTGCTCGAGCGCTGCTGTCTGCGCGTGAGTGCCAACGTTTCCTACCAGCACACGGCGGAGGATATCGAACTGCTCACCGGCATCCCGGTCAGTGCCAAAACTCAACACCGCTTGGTACATCGCCAGTCTTTTCCGGCACCCCAGGCCAGCGCGCCCGTGACGGAAGCTAGTCTGGATGGGGGCACGGTGCGTTTGGTGGTGAAGCCCGGACAGCCACCGCGCTGGAAACAATACAAGGCCGCGTATCTGGGTCCGGGGAAACTCTACGGTGCCTGGTTTGACGACAACGCCGCCTTGGTTACCTGGCTGAACGAGCAACCGCTGGCGAAGCCCGTGACCTGCCTGGGAGACGGTCACGACGGGATTTGGAATCTGTTTGCCCAAATGCCGCCGACAGTGGAGCGACGGGAGGTCTTGGATTGGTATCACCTGATGGAGAATTTGGAGAAAGTGGGCGGCACGCCGCAGCGACGGCGGCGGCAGGCGCGGCAGCTGCTCTGGCAGGGGAAGGTGGCGGCAACCCGAGCCTTATTCAAGAACTGCCGCCAGCATCAGGCGCAGTGTTTCCGGCGCTACCTGAGGAAGCACCGTGTGCGGATACCCAACTACGAGTATCTGCAAAGTGAGGAGGTGTGTGCCATCGGCTCGGGGGGAGTGGAGTCAACGGTGAAGCAAATTGACCAGCGGCTGAAAATCTCAGGGGCGAGATGGGAGGAGGACAATGTGCCGCAAGTGCTGGCGCATCGATGCGCTTACCTCAACAAACGGCTCTG
>NZ_ASSJ01000072.1 GCF_000473895.1 Rubidibacter lacunae KORDI 51-2
TTCTGATGCACCCGTTCCACATGCTGGGCGTAGCGGGAGTCTTCGGCGGCTCGCTGTTCTCGGCAATGCACGGTTCGTTGGTGACCTCGAGCCTGGTGCGGGAGACGACGGAGAACGAGAGCCAGAACTACGGCTACAAGTTCGGGCAAGAGGAAGAGACGTACAACATCGTGGCAGCGCACGGCTACTTCGGTCGTTTGATCTTCCAATACGCATCGTTCAACAACAGCCGTTCGTTGCACTTCTTCCTGGCAGCCTGGCCGGTGGTGGGCATCTGGTTCACGGCATTGGGCATCAGCACGATGGCATTCAACCTGAACGGGTTCAACTTCAACCAGTCGATCCTGGACAGCCAGGGTCGTGTGGTGAGCACCTGGGCAGACGTGCTGAACCGAGCGAACCTGGGCTTCGAGGTAATGCACGAGCGCAACGCGCACAACTTCCCGCTGGACCTGGCCGCCGTGCAAGCGCCGGAAATCCTGGGCTAGGACCGTGCGAGCTAGCTTTCGCTAGTTGATGAGCGAAGCGCCCCCAAAAGGGGGCGCTTTTTCGTAGCTGTTAATTCGCTTAACACTAGCGGCACGATAACTGGCAACTCTTTCCATTCGCAGCTCATAAAAAAGCTCATGATTACTACAACCAGCCGACCTGCTTGGGGACGCGTCTTCCAGCAACCCGCTGTTGAATTTGCTCCTACACCGCTGAATGTCCTTGAAGGTTCGTTACCTGCAGGCTTGCGCGGAACGCTGTATCGTAACGGTCCCGGTCGACTTCAGCGCGGTGGCGATCGCGTCGGACATTGGTTTGATGGGGATGGAGCTATCTTGGCGATCGCGTTGAGGGGCACCGACGCCACCGGTTGCTATCGCTTCGTGCAAACCGAGGGGTACCGGGCCGAAGCAGCCGCCGATCGCTATATATTTCCCAACTACGGGATGACGGCACCGGGACCATTTTGGAACAGTTGGATTCGCCCGGTTAAAAACTCTGCCAATACCTCAGTACTCGCGCTGCCGGACAAGCTCCTAGCTCTTTGGGAGGGCGGTAACCCCCATGCGCTTGAATTGCAAACACTCGAGACTTTTGGGAGCGATCGGCTCGACGGACTAGTCGATGACGAACCCTACTCGGCTCATCCCAAACGCGATCCGCAAACTGGCGAGATTTACAACTTCGGACTGACTTTTGGACCGAAGGTCACCATTAATCTCTACCGCAGCGCGCCCGACGGCAAGATTTTGCAACGCGGAAGTTACCGCCTTGACTGCTTCCCCATGCTGCACGACTTCGCGATTGCCGGAGGCTATTTGATATTTTGCATCCCGCCCGTCCGCATCAACTTGCTGAGGGTTTTCTCCGGTCTGGATAGCTTCGGTGGGGCCGCCAGATGGCAACCCCAGCATGGGACCGAAATCCTCGTCTTCGATCGCGAAACCCTTTCACTTGTCAGTCGCAGTCGCACCGACCCGTGGTTCCAGTGGCACCTTGCCAACGGCTGCGAAACTCCCGACGGCGAGATCGCGCTCCAGCTTGCACGCTTCCCCGATTTCCGCACCAACCAACATCTCAAGGAAGTTACCACGGGCAGGGCGACGACCCTCGCGCGGGCAACCCTCTGGCAACTCCACATCAATCCGAAAACTGGAGAGGTTGTGGTCTCTGAAGAACTTTGCGATCGCGGGTGTGAGTTTCCCGTAGTACGTGGCAGCGATCCCGGTCAGCCCTGGCCGGCGACCTATCTAACAGTTCACCGCGATGGAGGCGATCGCCGCCCCGATCTCTTTAATGCAATTGCCCGTTACGACACACGCAGTCAAACGCTGACCGTTGCCGATGCCGGTGCAAGTTGCTACCCATCCGAACCGATTCATGCCGCAGATGCTGATGTGCCCGAGCGAGGCTGGCTCCTGACGGTCGTCTACGATGGCGCTCGCAACACCAGTGAAGCTTGGATCTATCCCGACGACCTCAGCAGTAAAGAACCGATCTGCCGATTGGCATTGCCCCAGGCGATCCCGCACGGGTTCCATGGCACTTGGCATCCTGCACGCTAAGGGCGGCAGATCGCGCCAACATCAATCCATGCACGTGCGTATAAATCCACACTATCTAGGAGAACATGAGCTATATTGATTACTGATATATGACATAAGTAGAATTACCAGGGGCACCTATGAGCACGGATGAAGCACAGACAGCTCCTGTCGCACTGTCGGGGCGCGAGCTGCAAATCGTCGAGTTGGTTACGGTAGGACTGACCAACCAGGAGATTGCAGAGCGTCTTGAAATCAGCAAGCGCACGGTCGACAACCATATCAGTAACATTCTAGACAAGACTTCTACCGGTAATCGTGTGGCTCTGGTGCGCTGGGCACTCCAGTGGGGGAAAGTGTGTTTGGATGATGTGAACTGCTGTGCTTTGTCGAGCAGTCTCGGTCGGAATAACGGGAACGACCAACCGCAGAGCGCTTAGGGTTTACTGCTAACTGTATTCTGCAAAGTGCTTGCCAGCATTAGCTTCAATTGACGAATCTTGAATCCTTACGATTGCTGCGAGTCTCATTGAGTGCTGTGTTCGTTCTTCGCTGATGCTACATCCAAAGCTTCGTCGGTAGGTTGAGCGGCCCAACAACGTCCTCCGGCATCGGGAAAGCGGGTGCTGCATTTGGGGGATGGTGTTATTGAGCTCTGGATGTTTGCCCACGGTCGTAAGTTCATGAGCTCGCGCGATCCTCGACACTCAAACGTCGTTTTAGATAGCGATCGCGCCAATAAACCTTGGGCGAATGGCGCATACCTCGGACTCGACCGTACTTGTGATCGGTACTAGCGAATCTGGATAGTATTCAGACAAAGTTGGATGGGTAATGTTGGATGGGTAACAACTGTATCCAGACAGCATCCTTTGGATGCTCGGCAGTTCGGGCTGTCCCTCTGGTTTTCTGGTAAGCAGGCACGCGAGCGTTTAGAATCGTCTCGTTTGCAAACTCTTACCGCCCCATGAGCGCATCCCTGATTCCAATGATTCTGGCTGGTGGCAAAGGCACGCGCTTTTGGCCGGTCAGCCGAGCCCACCGCCCCAAGCAGTTTTTAGCCTTAGATGGCGGAAATCGCTCGTTGCTGCAAGTGACCGGCGATCGCTTAACTGCAATGGGCATCGCCCGATCGCAGATGTGGGTGGTGACCTCGGAGATGCTTGCTGCAGGCGTCCGGGAGCAGATGCCGGAGGTGCCGTGCGAGAACGTGTTGGTCGAGCCCCAAGGTCGCGATACCGCACCGGCAGTGGCGTGGGCAACGCTGACAGTCGCCGAGCGATACGGAGATGACGCGATCGTCGGCTTCTTTCCGGCCGACCACTGGATTGCTGACACGGACGCCTTCGCGCGAGCGATCGATGCAGCTACAAAGCTAGCTGCCAGCACCACAGCAATCGTGACATTGGGCATGGCACCGAGCTTTGCCTCAACGGGTTACGGTTACATCGAGCGCGGCACCCCCGTTGGCGAATTTGCCGGAATGCCCGCCTACCGCGTCAGCCGCTTTACCGAAAAACCCGATGGCGAAACGGCCCGAGCATTTCTCGATGCAGGTTGCTTCAGTTGGAATAGTGGCATGTTCGTGTTTCGAGCAGGCGTGGCGCTGGCCGAACTAGACCGACATGCACCGGAGATCCTGCAGCCGCTGCGTGCCTCCGGTAAAGATGCATACGCCACACTTCCTAAGAACAGCATCGACTATGCATTGATGGAAAAAACCGCACACGCCTATGTTCTCCCAGCCGAGTTTGGTTGGGACGACCTTGGCGACTGGAATGCGCTGGAGCGGCTGTTCAAGGGCGATCGCGATAACGTTGAGTTAGCCATCCATGTCGGTCGCGATACCAAGAACTCGATTTTCTACGCTAGCGATAGTAACGAGACGATCGCGACGATCGGATTGGAGGATATTGTCGTCGTTCGCGATCGCAACGTAACGCTCGTAGCTCACAAGAGTCGCACTCAAGAAATCAAAAAATTGCTCCAGCAACTACAGACGGATGCACGCTTTCAGGATTTGCTGTAGAAACTGAAGACAAATCGAGTCCCCTACCATTGCAGGAGCAGGAAGCCGTGTTTGCTTTAGCGCAAAACACCTCGCGCCAGCGAGAAATTCTCGAAGTTGTCTTCCGAAATGGTTGGGAATACATGCGCCGCCTGCTGACAGGTGGGAGGGCTGACGAACCGGCGCTGCCGACCCCCGCTGTCCTGCGGAACATTCTCATCGATCTCGGTCCGGTTTACGTCAAACTCGGACAGCTATTAAGCACGCGTCCGGACATCTTGCCACCGGACTACACTGAAGCGCTCACCGCACTGCAAGCAAATGTTCCGCCGGTTGCTTGGGCGGAAGTTGAAGTCCTCATCCGCAAGCAACTCAACTGCCCGTTAGAGGATGCGTTCGAAACCATCGATCGCGAGCCGGTTGCGGCTGGGTCGATCGCGCAAACGCACCGCGCGAGGTTGATGAGTGGGGAAGAGGTAGCGCTGAAGGTGCAGCGACCGGGTATTGAAACGGTAGTCGAGCAAGATATCAGCATCATCCATGGACTGGCGGAGTTGGCATCGCGTACGGACATCGGTCAAGATTATGATGTCGTTGCCCTGGCAGAAGAGTTCACCAGCGCGCTGAGAGCGGAGTTGGATTTCACGAAGGAAGCTAATTTTACCGAGCAACTTCGGAAGAACCTTGCTGAGAGCCGCTGGTTCGATGCGGATGAGATTGTCGTACCCGCAATCAATTGGACGCTGACGTCGAGTCAGTTGCTAGTGATGGAATGGCTGAATGGTAAGCCGATCCTGACAGCAGAGTTACCTGCAGGTGAGTCCGGCGATGCCAAGCGCGATGCAACGACGACGCTGCTATTTCGAGCGTTTTTCCAGCAAATTTACATTGATGGGTTCTTTCATGCCGATCCACATCCCGGCAATATCTTCTATCTCGACGACGGGCGCATTGCCCTAATCGATTGCGGTATGGTCGGGCGGCTCGATCCCCGCACGCAACAAATTCTTACTGAGATGTTGCTGGCGATCGTCGATATCGACGCGCGGCGCTGCAGTCAGCTGACGCTCGAACTAGCCGAAGCCGGCCAGCCTGTGAACATGCTGCGTCTGGAAAACGACTACGATCGGATGCTACGCAAGTATTACAACCTATCTTTATCACAGATAAACTTCTCAGAAGTTTTCTACGAAGTCTTGCAGATCGCACGTGCAAATCGCATCCAAATGCCCAGCAGTTTGGGCTTGTATGCAAAGAGTTTAGCCAATCTTGAAGGTGTGGCGCGGGGCTTCAACCCGAAGCTAAACTTGCTCGATGAAATCAAGCCGCTGATCGCCGATCTGTTCCGCCGTCAGTTATTCGGCACTAGCCCCCTACAAACGCTGCTGCGCACGACACTCGATCTCAAAAGCTTATCGCTGCAATCGCCACGCCAAGTGGAAGTGCTACTCGATCGCATCACATCAGAAAGTCTACATTGGAATATCACACTCCGCGATCTCGACCCGCTCCGCCGAAGCTTAGACGATTCGGCCAACCGCTTGTCATTCAGCATTGTTGTGGCTGCCTTGATCGTTGGGGCGGCGATCGTATCGGCCAATGCAAACTCCTCGCAAGCAACCGTGATCGGCAATGCCCTCTTTGCTGCAGCGAGCCTCATCGGCTTGTGGTTGATGATCAGCATTGTGCGATCGGGACGGCTGCGCTAAGGGTTGTTTTTTTGAAGAGACTATTGATCAATAGCTAATCTCTTGCAGCATATCCCGCCCGTATCAGCTTTACCCAGACTTGTGAAAAAAGCGGTTCGATGGCGAAAGAAAAAATCAGGCTCGAGGCTGAACGCATTGCCACCTTGGACCCGGCACGAATAACTCCCTCATTTTCTCAGTTCCAGAAGTCTGCGAAGCCCTACATTGCTGTTTTGACTTCCACGCCGACGCCATCCTCAATCGGCGATGTTACCGTCGATGCTGACTGGACTTATAGCTTAGTCCTTGCTAAACAGAATTTCCTCTACCGTGCACGAACTCGCAAAAAAACACTCGCCAGGTACGAGCACCACCACACTTTAGAGATAGGTCGCCTTAATGTGCATCGACTTTCACCATAGGACTGACTCCAAGGGCGGTATTGTGCGCCATCCCGTCAGATTTTTTACTCTAAAGCGACTCTCATTTTGGTGATAATTACTCACCGATCCACTCCACATTAAGACTGTGAGGATGAATTAGAACAGCATTGTCAAATTCCCAGCTGTATCAAAAAACTATATGATTCGCGAGAAAAATAACTTCAAATCCCTGCCTTACGAAGATTTTGAGGAGCTACAACTTCTCAGGTCACCTACGAGTGCC
>NZ_ASSJ01000073.1 GCF_000473895.1 Rubidibacter lacunae KORDI 51-2
GGAAACACTGATGAGTGGCATCACCCATATTGAAATTCGCGAGAGTGCCGAGGAACTCCAGGCACTGCTGCAAACAGAGAATCATCCGTCAGCAAAAGAGCGCTTACAAGCGCTCTACCTGATTCGAGCCGAGCAGTTGACGGTCTCGGCCGCAGCGCAGGTGCTGGGCAAACATCGAGGCACGTTGCAGCGTTGGCTGGCACGTTATCGTCAGGGCGGTCTGCCACATTTGTTGGCGCGGTCCGCTAGCCCCGGTCGTCCTCGCATCATCCCCGATTGGGCGGTGCGCTGCTTGCAGAAGCAACTCCAGGATCCAGAAGGCGGGTTCGAGCGCTACACGCAGATTCAGCAATGGCTGCGTACTCAGCTGGGTGTCGAGGCCAACTACGCCACCGTCCATCACTTGGTGCGGTACCGGCTGCAAGCAAAACTGAAGGGACCGCAACGTCGACTGCAGAGTCATTAGCGGGTAGAGGCCCTTAAAAAAATATAAAAAACTTAGGGGCAAGACCAAACGAACGTCCGAATCGAACGGTCCTCTTCGATCGCCTTACCTGCATCTGTGCCCGCGTGCCGATATTGTCGTCGTATCCAGAAGCGTGCGATTCTGAAAATTGGCTGTAGGCGATCGTGCCCCGGATGGCGATCCGGCTGCAGCAAAAATCTGCACCTGTTCTTTTCACGTTCGACATGTCTGACGCCGATACTCGCGCTGCCGTCGCCAAGCTCTACGACGCTTATCCGTTTCCGCCGGAACCGCTACTCGACGAACCGCCGCCCGGTTATAACTGGCGTTGGGTGTGGGACGCTGCCTACAACTTTTGCACTCAACAGCGACCGGCGCGATCGAACGTTCGCATCCTCGATGCTGGCTGCGGGTCGGGCGTCGGCACCGAATATCTGGCACACCTCAACCCAGACGCCAGCGTGCTCGGCATCGACATCAGCCCCGGCACCTTGGACGTTGCCCGCGAGCGCTGTCAGCGATCGGGGGCCAACAACGTCGAGTTCCGCTGCCTTCCCCTCGAAGCCGCAGCCGAATTGCCCGGCAAGTTCGAGCTGATCAACTGCGTCGGCGTCCTGCATCACCTGCCCAATCCGGTGCGGGGCATTCAAGCCCTGGCACCCAAACTCGCACCCGGCGGCATCTTGCATGTGTTCGTCTATGCCGAATACGGGCGCTGGGAGATACGCCTCATGCAACAGGCGATCGCGCTGCTGCAATCCAACCGCAGCGACTACCGCGAAGGCGTAAAGCTCGGGCGAGCGCTCTTTGCCGCCTTGCCTGAAACCAACCGTCTGGTGCGGCGAGAACGCGAGCGCTGGTCGCTAGAAAATCAGCGCGACGCCAACTTCGCCGACATGTACGTCCACCCCCAAGAAATCGACTACACCACTGAAACGCTCTTCGAACTCATTGCAGCGTCCGGATTGGAGTTCGTAGGCTTTTCCAATCCCCAGGTCTGGCAGCCCGAACGCTTGTTGGGAAGCAACCCAGACCTACTAGCTCGCGCTCGCGCCCTGCCCGAACACGATCGCTACCGCTTGATCGAACAGCTCGATCCCGAAGGAATTACCCACTTCGAATTTTTCTTGGCGCGATCGCCGCTCTCCCGTGCTGACTGGTCCGATGATGCCGCCTTGTTAGCGGCAATTCCCCTGCGCCATCCGTGCTTGCAAGGGTGGGAAAGCCGCAGCGTATTCGACCTCAACTATCAATTGGTCGACCTCAACGCGGCCGAATTTGCTTTCCTCAAAACCTGCGATGGAACGCGCTCGGTAGGAGAAGTACTCGCGGCAGTCCCGAATTTCGATCTAGCCGGTACGCGATCGCTTCAAACTCGGCAATTGCTAACCCTATCTCCGACAACCCACGACCCAAACTAAACCGATCGGAATCTTGGCACGTATGGGGTGGCTATTCCAATCCGCGACATGCAAGCGGGATGAATGGGATTTTCACAAAAGCGAACGACTGGCGTCTTGAGAATATCCAAATACCAACTTTTGTAATTCGTTCAGCAATCCCAGGAGGGCATGTGGGCAGGGTGGGTATTGCACTTAGCCGCCCTTCGGGATCCGTCTACAAACCTCCTGCGGCACCGCTAACGGCTGCCAATTCGCGCAAGCACAATCACTTTGCATTTTATGCCCGAACAATGAGGAATACAAAAATGTTCGCGGCGGCGCCCGCGAGCGCTGCTCAAAGCAGCTTGCGGGTAAGCGTTCCACTTCAGTCGTGAGTTCAGCCGACTATTGGTGCGAATGGTAACTATTTTGTGACGACTTATTTGCAGCCAAAGATGGGAATCCTATTGTTGGAAATCCCTCGAAGGGCTTGGCACGGCTTCAACGTTTTCCCACTTTCATTGGATGACCAAAAAATGTCTGGTACTTCCCCTTCTTTGAATATCGACACGAAAAAAACTCCCTCGAGCAGCAGCTTAAAAACCGTTAGTCCTGATGGTAATGAAGCCGAGAATTTTGGGGACGACCTCGTGGAATTAGAAATATCTGCCGGAGAAACCGGCGCAAAAGCCGATCGCTCGTCGCACGGTTCGACCGATTTGGTCCGCTTGTATCTGAGCGAAATCGGTCGCGTGCCACTCTTGCGTCGGGACGAAGAAATAGCAGAAGCGCAGCGAGTGCAACGGTATCTCCAGCTGCAGTCCGTACGCGACGACGCGGTCGCGAGCGGGGATCGCGTGTTGAGTCGGTTCGCAGACCTCAGTAAAACCTGCGATCGGCTAACCGTTCAGCTTGGCACGCGCCCGTCCCCAGCACGTTGGGCATCTGCGGCGGCTGTGGAGGTCGACGACCTCGAGCAGGCGCTTGCAGACGGTCGAGAACGATGGTCGCAGCTTGCAAAAATGACTGTGTCGCAGCTGAGCCGCACCCTGCTTGAGGGAGAGCGTGCGAAAAAGCACATGGTCCGAGCCAACTTGCGCCTCGTTGTGTCCGTGGCGAAGAAATACCAGAATCGTGGGCTGGACTTGTTGGACTTGATTCAAGAAGGTTCTCTAGGGTTGGAGCGCGCCGTCGAGAAATTCGATCCGACCAAAGGCTTTCGGTTCAGCACATATTCATACTGGTGGATTCGCCAGGGCATCACGCACGCGATCGCCTCGCAAAGTCGCACGATTCGCCTGCCGATCCATCTCATCGAGAAACTCAACAAAATCAAGCGGGTTCAGCGCCAAATCATTCAAGAAGGCGGCCGGTTTGCAACGGTTGAGGACATCGCGGAGTCCTTGAACGTGGAATCGTCACAGGTTCATGAGTTACTGATGTGTATGCCACGTGCGGTTTCCATGGACCTCAAAGTCGGGAAGGAACGCGATACGGAACTGAGCGAGTTGCTTGAAACGGACGACATTTCTCCGGAGGACCGATTCGCGCGCGAATCTTTGCAGCAGGATCTACACAACCTCCTATCAGAGCTAAGCGAGCGCGAGCGCGACGTGGTGCGGTTACGCTATGGCTTAAGCGACGGGATCGCTCGCTCGCTGGCAGAAATCGGACGTACGCTCGCGCTCTCGCGCGAGCGCGTGCGCCAAATTGAAGGCAAAGCGATGCAAAAGCTGCAGCAACCCAAGCGCCGCAACCGCTTGCGCGACTACCTGGAAGCCTTCGAGTGACATCCTCCCGACGCTGATGCT
>NZ_ASSJ01000074.1 GCF_000473895.1 Rubidibacter lacunae KORDI 51-2
GGACCGCTTTGATTTATTGGTGCTCGACGACTTGGGCTACGTCCGGAAGTCGGAGGCCGAGACCTCCGTGCTGTTTGAGCTGATTGCCCACCGTTACGAGCGCCGGGGTTTGGTACTGACCGCCAATCAACCCTTCAGTCGGTGGGACGAGATCTTTGCGGATTCGATGATGACGGTGGCGGCCGTGGACCGATCGATCCACCACGCAATCATTGTCGAGATTAACGCGGAGAGCTTTCGCAAGCAGGCGGCGGCGCGGAGAAACTCGTCGTCGTGACGGGTCGCGCGCTGGTGTGCTCTGCATTGGGTGAGCACTGGTCTCTCGCCACCTGACCTCGGGCTGGCCGCAGCCACCAGGCTGGGTAGATGACTCAACGAACACCGCTGCCGATCCGGGGTTGTCGTTACGATCCGGTAACCACAAAACGACAGTCACCTCGCCAATCTCTGTCGTTTTTCCCGTCTAAGCCCTTGACATCTGACAGGAAGAGACTGAATCCGAATGGGTCAGCCCACCTGACTTTTCCCGTTATCTTCTGGCGAGTAAAACCAACACCACTTTCGATCGCGCGGAAGCCCTGTTGCCTCGTAACGTGCTCTCAACAGCCTCGGCTTACTGAGAATTGTGGCAAGCCCCGAAACCCCTGCCGTACGGTTGCCAGAGGACTTAGCGGGAAAAGTCAGGTCAGCCCACAAGCGTCCGAGAATCGCTTGTCTGAAACTATGTCGAGTATCGCTCTCGCACTTGTGGGAGTGACTAAAACGATGACTAAATTTCCCACCCCATCCAGCCCCAAATGGCACCAGCGGCACCAACGAGCCCCAAACGCCAAAACGCCGGAACCCCTTTGTGTCGGGAGATTCCGGCGTAATCTTGAGGATGGCTCAGGGGTGATTTGAACACCCGACACGAGGCTTATGAGTCCCCTGCTCTAACCAACTGAGCTACTGAGCCGCACAACCACTTATTTTGGCACCTTTGCTAGAATAGCACGTCTGACAAATAGAAATCGAGATCGCCCTAGTTGCTGGCATGGGAGAACGCAACTATGGATGGTATGGCTCGCTCTCAAGAGCTATAGATGCACTTGTTTGGTTAGCCCGATCGACCGTATTGCGAACCAGCAGCTCCAGACTGGTATCCCGAACGGCCGTCGTTTGACCGGAGATACTATAGACCAGTGCTTCACGATACACCCGCTGGGCGGGATGCTGACATGAATTTGCAGAACCTCCGGACGCAATAACTGCTGCCCGCGCGCAGGTTCCCGCTAGGTAAATTGCCTGACCGCGCAACTGCAGCCGCTTGGCAAACTCCGCTTCTGCTGGCTGCATTGCCGTATAGAAATTGTCCCGGAGGGCGTCCAACGCCCGATTCAATTGCTCCCAGGTTTGCCGAATTGCAACGGACGGTTTCTGAAGTGCCACGCGGTCCAGTACGTCCAGACCTGCTCGCGCGCAGCCCAACGCGTAGAACCCATGGTTCAGAACGTTACGGCGATCGCGGCTGTGGATGGCTCCCGGTTCGTCAAGCCCGACCACCTGACTCGCGTCGAGCCGCCAGGCACTCAGCTCGGCACTCACCGTCCGCGTCGAACCCATCGCAGCTAACTCCATCGGCTCGGATAGGCGTAGCTCGCCCCCACCAGACTGCTGGTGCGATCGCAGCGGAGCCATTCCGTACACCGCGCTCCCGTCCGACAACTCGGCACCGATAATGAAGGTTTGGAAGAATCCTGCCCCAGTGATCCAGGGTGCGGTGCCATCTAGGCAGTAACTGCCAGCTACTTCTCGGGCCTTCAGCGGCGAGCCGCCTTCTCGTCGGAGGTGCGAAAATCCAACCCCGATAAGCGCCTCCCCCGTAACCGCTCGTGCGAGGTATGCGCGCTTCAGCTCGGTATTATGGCTACTTGCCAGCAGGGCTGAGGCACTCTGGTGCTGGTTCTGCAGAAACGACAGGGCTCCCGAATAGCGCGGCACCAGCTCTAAAAACTGGCGAAACTCGCGATCGCCCAGCTCCGCTCCTCCCCAGGTTTTGGGTACTTTCAGACCCAGACCGCCAAGCTCGCCGAGCCCACGGAGCGCTCCGTGCAAAGCTTCGGAGTCGGTATCCAGTTGCCCGGCTTGCGGTGCAACGATCTCGCGTAAGTAGGTTTCGGCACGGAGCAGAAGTATATCGGTGGGGGAAACAGGCATAGGCGGTCGATGCTGCGACTGGAACATTGTGAAATGTTAAGACATATCGACATAACCCACGGAGGGAGCAGTGCATTTGCCTCTGTACTGGATGTACTTACCAGAATGCCGCGCTGAGCTGGTGCAGACGTATCAAATGCGACGGCGCTTCGCCACCGGGCGGGCGAGCGGGCGAGCGGGCGGAAGTTGCATGGTTGCAAATGCGTGCACAAATGCGTGCAATAGACTTCCTGCCGGATTGGTGTGTAGGATCCAAAAATAGACGGCGAGTCTGGAGCAAGGGTTGTGCCGATCGCGGTTTGTATCCTGTTAATTTCGGTCTTTTTCTTCAGCAGCTGGACGATTACGGGGCTCCTGGTCGATCTGCCGATGCAGATCCTGAACGTGGTCATTTCTCTGCTGGGGGCAGTTACGCTCGTGGTGGTGCTCGCTTTCGCCGCTTGGGCTTTCGGCGAATAGCCGCTAGCCGTTGCCGAGTGTCAGTATTTGCGCTCCTTGGGTGGGAAGCGCTTGATCGTAACGGGCATGTAGCCGATCTCGATGCCCGCCGGGGAGTAATACGCCAGCGTGTGCTGCAGAAAATTGGCATCGTCGCGCTTGGGGCAATCCTCGCGCGCGTGTGCCCCGCGACTTTCGCGCCGCGCGATCGCCGAGGCCAAGATAGTTTTCCCAACCACGATCAGGTTGCGTAATTCCAGCGCTTCGATCAGCTCCGTATTCCAACAGTCGCCTTTGTCGTCTAAGAAAACATCGTCGTACTGTTGCTCGAGCGCTTGCAAGCGCTCCAATCCCGTCTGCATCACCTCCGCAGTACGGAAGACGCCACAGTATTCGCTCGTACAATCCTGAACGGCCGTCCGCAGGGCGTTGATGCGCGTACTGCCCGACCGATTCAATAACTCCCGTACGGTGTCGCGGGCGCGATCGCGATACCGCGCTTCATCGAACTCCGGGAGCTTGCGCGTGCCAACATAGTGGGCGATCTCGGCTCCCACGCGCCGTCCGAAAACCGCACACTCTAGCAGCGAGTTGCTCCCGAGGCGATTGGCACCGTGCACCGATACGCATGCTGATTCGCCTGCAGCAAATAATCCAGCAGTCAGTCCATCCGGACCGCAGCGAACGCGCCCGTCTACGTTCACCGGAATCCCGCCCATCGAGTAGTGAGCGGTCGGGCGCACGGGAATGGGCTGCTCGACCGCATCCACACCTGCCAGACGATGCGCTTCCTCCCAACAAAACGGAACCCGGCTCATAATCTTCTCCCGACCCATGTGGCGCAGGTCCAAGAACACGCACGGACCGCCTGCCGAGCCGTCGGGATGGACACCGCGACCGGCACGAATCTCCCGCGTAATGGCTCGCGACGTGATGTCGCGCGGCGCTAACTCCATTTGCTGCGGTGCATAGCTAGCCATGAAGCGATCGCCGGCGGCATTAATCAGATAAGCACCCTCGCCGCGGACGGCTTCGGAAATCAGCACGCCCGCCGGATACAGTCCGGTTGGATGGAACTGCACGAACTCCATATCTTCAAGTGGAATCCCGGCAAGGGCAGCCATTGCCAATCCGTCGCCCGTGGAGGCAAAGTCGTTTGACGTCGTATTGAAGACCCGCCCGTAGCCACCCGTTGCCAACAGCAGGGCTTTGGCCGGCATCACCTCAATGCTGCCGTCGAGCAAGCTATACATTACGATGCCTTTGGCTTCGCCTTCTTCAAAGACGAGCTGCATCGCGTACCACTCGTCGTAGATTTCAACGCCGACGCGACGGATATTGTTGACCAGTTCGTGCAGGATGGCATGCCCGGTTTTGTCTGCGGCATAGCACGTGCGGCGATGGGAATGGCCGCCAAAGGCCCGTTGGGCAACGCGCCCGTCGGGCAGGCGCGAGAACAACACGCCCATGTGTTCTAAGTCGATTACGACGTCGGGTGCGCTGCGCGTGAGGATTTCAACGGCGTCCTGATCGGCAAGGTAATCCGAGCCTTTGACGGTGTCGAACGCGTGGGCTTCCCAAGAGTCGTCCGGGTCGACGTTTTGCAGTACGGCGGCGATCCCGCCCTGAGCGGCAACCGAGTGCGAGCGAATGGGGTGGGTTTTGGCGATCGCCGCCACGCTTAATTTCTCGTTAGTGCGGGCGATTTCCAGAGCCGCACGGCAGCCAGCCAGACCGCCGCCGACGATGACGACATCGTAAGCGCGCATGCAATACCTTCCGTTCGCAACAGATCGGCAAGCCGAAAGGGTGGCGGACCGAATGCCGACCCGGGACAGTTCGACTTGCTCTTATTGTTAGCTAATACGAGCGGCAGTGGCGATCGCATGCATTAGAGCTAAACCCACAGATTCTGAAGTGAGGGAAGATCCCTGAGTCGGCGTTGCTGAATAAAGGGATGAATCGGGCTGGCGCAGGTACGTCCCAGAACTTCAGAAACTGGATCGGTAGCTCGAGCATCGACCCCTTGCTTGGCGCAAAAGTCACTGGATGATGGTCGGGTTGGACTGAGGAGCACTGTCCAAAAACAAGTTAAGTTGCGGCCGGTTGGTTGGACCGGAGTGCTGACGCAGCTGCCCGTGATACCACCCGTGCCGAGGAGCTTCAGTCAAGAACACAGAGGCCGCGTTCGAACGGTCCTGTAAAACTTGGTGCCCCTTGTATGGCAGATTGACTGGGAGTTGTTGCCCAGAGCGATCGCGCCCGGAGCTCCTAACGCGATCGCTTGGCGCGATCGCTGTCTTTAAAAAACCATCACCGCCCCACTTCTGATGTCTGTCGAACCCGGGGAAGCCTGGGGGTTAGAGTCAGTAAGATAAGCTAAGCGCAAGCCAGAACGCGCTTGAGATATTGGCTCTAAGGCTTAAGCCTCATGCTCTGCTTACCTCCCCTCCCTTACCCG
This sequence comes from Rubidibacter lacunae KORDI 51-2, assembly GCF_000473895.1. Classification (NCBI taxonomy): domain Bacteria; kingdom Bacillati; phylum Cyanobacteriota; class Cyanophyceae; order Chroococcales; family Aphanothecaceae; genus Rubidibacter; species Rubidibacter lacunae. The sequence continues at coordinate 5,096 of NZ_ASSJ01000074.1, forward strand.
GTTTATTTTGTTTCCAAAGCCAAAAAGGTTTGGAGCGATCTCATGATGCCTGGGGTAGAACCGCCGCCAGTTGAAGAGGTTTACGAGCGCTTTCATAACGTGAATGACGCTTGGTGCGTGCAGGCATACATTCACTTGCGACGGCGCGGGTTGAACGTGCACTTAACTTCACGCTACCTCCCCGGTCGAATCTGCGTGACCTCATACGAACATCTGGCGATTCGCGATGCTCCATTTAATAGTTATGTCGTAGTTGTTCGACACGATCGCGGACGCCCGGAGATTTGCGAACAGCGTATCGTGCAAAACGCTCTGAATTTAGTGGATTGGACCGACCACTTGATGCCGTTGTGGGCTCAGCCGAATTTGAAAGCTCGAGATGTAGGGCGCGGTCCCCGTATGGAGATATTGGGCTTCAAAGGTCGAGACAGGAATCTGGCTGCACCATTCAAGCGACCTGAGTTTCTGCAGCAACTTGCCGAACTCGGAGTAACGCTCAAGATGAGCCCGGAGGAAGAGCGGGCACATCGCCGCGATTGGGCGGAATACACCAATGTCGATGCCATTCTAGCTATTCGCAATTGTACGGAATACGACCTGGCAATTAAGCCGCCGAGTAAGTTAGTTAATGCTTGGTTTGCAGGCTGTCCGGCAATATTGGGACCGGAGCCGGCTTTTCAAGGACTGCGTAAATCGCCGTTAGACTACATTGAGGTTCGCTCGCCTGCTGATGTCATATCGGCAGTCTGCCGCTTGCGCGATCGACCCGACTTGTTCCGAGCCATGGTCGAGAACGGACGGCTTCGCGCCCGAGAGTTTACTCCCGACATACTGTCTCGACGCTGGCGCGATTTGCTGGCAGGGGCGATTGCAGCGGGCTACGAGCGCTGGCAACAAGAGTCGCGACTGAAGAAAGCATTGCGCCCCATCCAGTTTGGGTTTCGCGCGATCGCACACCGTCGCGAACGACACTTATTTCTTCGCAACATCAGGGTTGGGAAACGCATTTTTGATGAGCCATGATTCAAGTAACATCGCCCAGTCGTTGCTTGGGAGTTACCGGACTCGTTGACCCTGCGAACTTGGGACAGTAATGGCTGAAGGGGTGACATGGAATCTACACGAGACTCTTCACGCTTGCTAGTGGTTCAATACGGGGGCGACTACCGCGAGGCTTTCAAGCGCTTTGCCGCTGGAGGAGAAGAAACTTACTACGCACAAAGGTACTCTGTCGATGCCGTTGCCAAATTGGGAGAACGATTTGATGAGGTGGCAACGTTGTGCTGCGTTTGTAGCGAGCCCTATAACGAGCTGCTCGAAAATGGGGTGCGGGCAATTGGTGCCGGCCCCCAGCTCGCGACATCCGGGCGATCGCTAGTGAAGATCGTCAAACAGTACGAGCCGACTCATCTAGTTATCAGAACGCCGATCCGAGCGATCTTGCAACTCGCTACTCGGAAGAAGATTAGCACCATTGCCGTCCTTGCCGATTCTTTCTCATCCGAGGGATTGAAAAGCAAAATTCGCAACCAACGGCTTGCAAGCTTATTGAACGACGAGACAGTGGCTTGGGTTGGCAACCACGGGACCAATGCATCGGAGTCGCTGGCTGGGATCAGCGTAAAACCCGAAAAGATCGTTCCTTGGGATTGGCCTCACGAGAAGACTCCAGGACTATTTTCGGCAAAAGTCTTCCCGACATCGAAGTCGGTTTGGGAGGTTTTGTATGTGGGAACAATGGTGGAGTCGAAAGGTTTCGGCGACGCATTAAGGGCTGTAGCAATCCTAAAATCTCAAGGCGATCGCGTTCTACTCAGAGCTATTGGTACGGGTGACATAGAAGCTTATACAAAACTCGCCCGCGACTTGCAAATCGAAGACTGTGTTGAATTTCTGGGGCTGCGACCCAATCGGGAGATCGTTCCTGCTATGCGAGCCGCAGATACCATCATTATTCCCAGCAGGCATGAATATCCCGAGGGATTCCCCATGACAATCTATGAGGCGCTGTGCTCCAGAACGCCAATCGTTGCCTCAGATCATCCGATGTTCGCGCGCAAGTTAACCGATCGCGTGAGTGCCCTGATTTTCTCGTCTGGCAGTTCGGAAGGCTTGGCTGGATGTCTGCAAACACTGAAATCGTCGCCAGAGCTTTACACGCGCCTCTCGCTCGCGTCTCAGGCTACATGGGACCAGTTGCAAGTTCCGGTGAAGTGGGCAGAACTGTTGAATGCAGGGCTCTCTGACCTGCCGCGCGATCGCCAATGGTTGCGCGATCGCAGCCTAGCAGCGATCGGTGACAACCTTCCTGGCAGCTCGACATCAAATAAACTAATCTAAACCTAATCCAGCTGCAGCGTGCCATGGGCGTATTCGAGATCCACCCTAAACTTGCTTTTCTTGTTTTGCCCTATGCCCGCCGCGAATTGCCTGGTTGGGGGAGGTTACTGAAGTTATTTAAGGTTTCAGGAGCTGAGTTCGATCCGCTTTGGCACGAGGCCGCAACGCGCATTGTCGAAGGCAAGTGGCACGGATATGGCATGTCGCTCGATCTGGCTAACTGGTCCGATCGCCTCATTTACTTTATCGGACGTTATTACGATTTGCCCCCACAGCTCGTGGTGCGCGCAGTGCTCGCACCCGGAGATAAGTTTGTTGATGTCGGCGCGCACAAAGGGATGTTGACGCTGATTGCGGCAGCGCGAGTTGGGACGTCTGGAAGCGTTCTGGCGGTCGAGCCGAATCCGGGCTTGTTCGCAGAACTACAACAGCTTGTGGAAACGAATTCACTGACACAGGTAAGACTTCATCATTGCGGTCTAGCCGATACGCCTGCCGAGTTGACGTTAAACGTGCTGGCTGAAACGACAAAAGCCGGCACAGTCGAACATAGTAATTTGGGAACGTTTGCTGAGTTGCCAGATCCTGATGACTCGCTGTCTGTAAATCGATATCGCGTTCCGGTGGTGTGTGGCGACGATTTGATTCCCGACGACTGGGATAATGTGGCTGCAATCAAAATCGACACGGAAGGGTTTGATTCGGCAGTCATACGCGGGTTGCGCAAAACAATCGATCGCTGCCGCCCGGTCGTGATTACCGAGGTCATTGCCAAGCATCTAGAAAATGCCGGCTCGAGCATCACAGAGTTGTGCGAGATTATGCAGGACTTGGGATATATCGGTCATAACATTGAAGTTCGCAGTCGTGCGTGGCAGCATCAGCTGTATCTTCACCGTGCAAGCGAACGGATGACGCGGGAGGTGGTTTGGTTGCATCCGGATGGCATCGCCTCTCGCCGGCTACAACCCTTTGTAAAGTAGATGTGATGATATCGCCCAGCTCGGTGAAATGAGGCACACTAGGAAAGTCCGAGCCGTTTTTGGTGTGGCTTGGATTTTTATTGAAGTGGCTTGGAGTGTACCTCACCTATTCGAAGCCCTGCACTATTTTGTAGACCCATATTGACGATGAGTGCTGAAGCTGAAAATTCCCAAGAAGCCGGGCTGCAGGTGCAGCTCTTGGAAACGAGTTTTGAGAAAGTCAAGCCGCGTGCTGAGGAGTTTGCCAGCAGTTTCTACGAAAACCTTTTTGCCGACTACCCCGATGCCAAACCGCTGTTTGCGAACGCGGATCTCAAGGCTCAGAGTAAGAAGCTCTTGGCATCCCTGGTATTCGTCGTCGAGAATCTCAAGAAGCCGGATGCCCTGACCGAAGCCCTGAAGGGGCTGGGCGCCCGCCACGTTGAGTACGGTACGCTCCCCGAGCACTATCCCCTTGTCGGCAATACGCTGTTGAAAACGTTCGCGCAATATCTCGGTGAGGGGTGGACCCCTGAGACCGAGAAGGCTTGGGCCGAGGCTTATGGTGTTATCACCGAGGTGATGCTAGATGGTGCTGACTATTCGCAAGCCGAGGTGCAGCTTGAGTCTGCTCCTTGACTGACTGACAGGACACCTGAAAGCCCTGCAGTGCTGTCATTAACGGCATACTGAAGCGGCATTGTGAACTGAGTCGCCGATCGCTGAGAGCATATTCCCGCCACCCTCCTTCCTTACCGCCAACTCTCCGCCTGGTTTCAACAGCACTGCTAGTACCCAGACCAGCGCCCCTTCGCCACCCTGGCTTGGAGGTTCTGGGTCTCAACGGCAGCGAATGCCGTAATCTCACAGCCTGGGAAGCTCGCGTTCGCAGTCGGGCTCAGCAGGCTCAGAGCTACCAGCGAGGCTGAAAACTGCTTGAATTAGGAATCCCAAATGACACGCTGGACGCGCAATGGAGCGCCCTTGCGATCGCGAAGCGGCACGAGTGTCGCCCCGAACTGTTCGGAAAACACGCGCTCGTAATCGGCCGAGATGTCGCAAACAAACACGGATTCGAATGAAGGTGGCAGGGTTAACTGCGGCGGCGGCGATGTGGGTAAGAGCAAAAATTTAGTTGTTGGCGGAACGAGGTGGGCGAGCGACCCGATGTTGCCAAGCGCAGTTGAACTCCTGAAGCTGATGACCAGCGGGCGATCGCTTTGGGCGATCGCCTCGGCGATCGTGGCGTTGTGGTAGCCGACGACCTTGTTCCACCACGTTGGAGCGCGCGCGATGAGTCCACACGAAAGCAACCCGGCCGCCAGGATACCGATCGCTGCAGATCGCCACAGTAACCGTTTCTTTCCAGACCGTCCGAGGTTGCTGACGAGGAAATAAGCGCAGGCAATTTGGATGGCGGTTAAGGAGTGGAGGAAGTAGCGCGTCATCGTCGAGCGACGACCGCCTAGGAGAACGTCGGGCAGGACGAGTGCGAGCGTCGGGACGGCTGCAATCGATAACAGCACCCACTTCGCGTCGGTCGGACCCTTGCGCCACAAGTAAACGGCTGCGAACCCACAGCCGATTAGGCAGAGTGGGGGGATGATGGCGGTGTACGGATCGTTTAACTGAAAGCCTAGGTCGATGAAGGCGCTGCTGAGGTGCAATCCCCAGAGACTAACCAAGACGCGCGCGGGGACGGGCATGGTGGTCCAGCCGGTTTTCTCTTGCAGGGCGTCCCACCCCACGATCGCTACCCACAGCCAGGGTCCGAAGCTGACTACTGCTGCCAGCAGGGCGATTCCGAACGCTTTTACGGTCGGCGTCCAGCGGAATTTTTCTAGTGCTAGCACGCTCAACCCGTGGGCAACCGCGATCGGTAGGGACAGTAATGTGATGTAGAAGTTCGCAGCTAGCGCCAGCGCGTACGCGCCCCAAGTGCGGAGCGACTGCGATCGCCGCGCCCGCACTAGCAATGCCGTTGCCACCAGCGTCGAGAAGGTCCACAGGCTGTATTCCCGTGCCTCTTGAGCGTAGAGAAGATTTACGGGCGAGACGGCCATCAGCGCCACGGCAGCGACTCCGACTGCCGGCGAGAACAGTTCCACGCACAACCAATACAGGGCCGGGAATACGAGCAGCGAGAACGCCACTGAGAGCGATCGCAGGGTGGCGACGGAGCTACCGAACCACTCGCGCCAGAGCCGCAGCAGCAGGTAATACAACGGCGGATGTTCGGGGTGGGTTTGCAATGCCTCCCAGGTGTTGCCCCACCCGCGATCGGGGCTGAGCTGTTGGTATGTCAGGAGGTCTGCTGCGGTCACGAGGCGATTTTGGAACAGCTCGGACTCGACATTGACTCCGATATAGCCGGCCGTTCGCGAGGCCGAGTAGACCTCGTCGTGCCAGAGAACTTTGCCGCCTAGATTGGTGCAGCGCAGGACGATGCTCGCAGTTAGCAACGAGATCGCGAGCCAGCGCAACCAGGTCGAGCGCGTCGGCGGTGCGGATAGTTTCATGGAAGCGTAGCAGCTCCGAGCAATGGATTTTCCTGGATCGTTGGACCATCTGCCCGATTTCGTCTGGGTTCGCTTACTTTAGCGCCCGAAGCGATCGCGGCTGGACCGTCCGGCGATCGCTGCGTGTTGTTGCTGACCCCTCCCCTGCCCTCTTCCGATCCAGGGTCGGGGAGAGGGTGTCGGTAAGCGATCGCACCTCTCAGCACTACCGTATTTGACTGAGGATGTAGCGCAAACGATCGTAGTCATCCTTGAGCAGCATCCCGATCTCGCGACCGGCGCGCACCAACCACGGTCGATCGGCTTGGCGCAGGCGGTAGATGCCGCGCACGACGGCGGCCAGCAATGCTTCGGAGGGAACGCCCTGGGCGTCGAGCAGCCCGCGCAGGAAATCGAGGCGATCGCTGAAGGAGACGACTTCTTCGGGCTGACAGTGCCAGACGCCTTGGTGAATCTGCGGCGGTCGCGGCGGCAGATATTGAAAAATCTCTCCGGCAGTTCCGCGATCGCCGGGGGTAAGGAAGCCGACGATCGCGGCGCGGAATTCGGTTTTGAGCATGGCGAAGATCTGCGGCTGCTGATCGCGCAGTTCGCTCAGCGACAATCCCAAGGCTCGCGCCCGATGGACTGAATCGATCGGACTGGTGGTGACATAGGTCACGATCCCGTAGACCCAATTGCCCGATTCTTCATCGAGCGCCTTAACCCAACTGGCAAAGGGCGGCATGGCCGGGAAGTCCAGTTCTTCCGGCTCCAGACATTGGGCGAGAAATTCCGTCGTTGCGGTTTCGATGACTTCCGCAAAGCAATCGGGGTCGCGCGCGTCGCTGGCAAATTGAGGCAGGGGCAAGCGCATGGCACGTCTCGGAGCGGGCAAGGCGCGATCGCACCTGAAAAGCAGGACAGACCGGAGCGCGCAAGCGGTTCCCCGGCGGTCGGTCTATCGGAGTTTCTGGAAGTGGGCGATCGCGCGGCTTATTTCTTGGCCGGTCGCTTTAGGCTGACTTCTTCAAGTTCTCCCAGCTGGAAGGTGACGAGCTTGTCCCAGTTGCCGTTTTCGAACAGAACGGCAGCGTTGCCGTCGGCAACCCGCTGGACCAGTCCTTCAAAGCGGTAGTAGGTATCCTCGGGATTGGTAACGCGCACTTTCGCGCCCGGCAAGATCAAGCTCATGAGTTGTCGCGAGATAGGTAATGGACGGGGCAGATAGGCAAACTGCCAGGGGAGCTGCCAGCGGCCTATTGGGGATCGTACCGCTTGGCGGTCCGCGATCGCTGGGATCTTCCTGGCAAGTCGCGCGATCGCCACTATCGGCAACAACCGACGCTGCTAGCGGACCCTTGCCGGGGAGGGGAATACCGAGGGCTTCGAGGAGTTCGGGGCGCGGTTCGCAAGCGACGCGGGCAATTTGTCGGTTGTCGGTGAACCAAGGCTGCAGGATTTTTTGGTGGCATCGCGATCGCGGGTGCTATGTTAGGCGGCTGCTAAGGAGGTGTGGCGATCGATTTGGACGGATGGCTTGCAAGGCGGCCGCGATCGAGCCCCTCGGCAGTTCTGGGGCTAAGCGCTGATGCCCATCCTCTGCAGCATCACTTCAAGGGTCTTGTAGGAGGCCTCGTAGCCTTCCTCGAAGCCGGGCTGCAGGGCTGCATCGCGCGCTTCCTGAGTCTTGTACTGGATGTGGATGTCGATCTCGGTCCGATCGCCGATCGCGCGGAAGCTAGCAGTTAATGTACTTTGGCCCTCGGGCCAGCCTTCGTAGTTCTCGGTATGCACGATCCTCTCGCGATCTACGATTTCGAGGAACTCGGCTGTCATGCCCATCTCGAATTCGGGATTTTTCCAGACGTAGTGCCCCTGGCCGCCCACGCGGAAGTCGATCTCGCAGGTCGGCATGGAGTGATCGGGCGGGCCGGTCATCCACTGCTTCACAAGCTCGGGCTCGGTGTAGGCGCGCCAGACGAGCTCGAGCGGAGCGTCGATCTCGCGAAAAATGTGTATGGAGGTGTCGGTGGGGGTTTTGAGGGTGAGGGCTTTCATGTCTCTCCTGTTTTGGTGTCTTATTTCATGTCCTTTAGCACCCGATCCCATCGCGCCTAGTTCTTTACGAATAATGAACGCAGGTCCTCCACCCATTGGGTGAAGAAACAGGCTAGGTTGGGTTGCAAGAGGACATTCCAGTCGAACTGCTCGGTATTGTAAGGCATTAGTTTGAGGTCGCTTTCTGGGAAGGCGACATCGCTAGGCTTTAGTTGACCGACCATGAGCCAGTTCGATCGCGTTGCTCTCAGTGTAGAGGAGCGGTCGGAAGGAAAGCGATCGCCTCTGGGTAAAGCGGTGGGGTTACTGTCATATCTGCAACCTAATCTGCAATTCCTGCACTTGCTTGATGAGATCCTGCACTTATGACGCCTCCCAGTATGGAACGGGTAAGCAGCTTCGTCTTCGCGCTCGACCGACACCACACATCCCTTTTCCCTTCAGTTAGGTGGGGTGCGTCGGGATCCTTAAAAAGCAGCCGCCCGAATCTCTTCGTCACTCATTACATTCACTTGTTCCCAATCGGTCTGGAAAAAACAGAGGCGACCGACTCACGAGCCTCGCTCGCGGTAACGCGCGTTGTAGTTTCGGAAGAGCGATCGCTCGTACCAGCTTGCCCGAATTCCACGAGGCGATCGCGCTGAGCGCCCGTCCTCGTTGCAAAGAGCTGCAGTCGAGCGTTCCCGATCCCTCGCACCCTAACCCGCTTCGACTAACTCGCTCAACCGCCGAGCCAGGATCGACTGCGGCACTTTACCCACCAGCGTATCGACTGCAACGCGATCGCCATTCAACAGCGTCAACTGCGGCACGCCATTGACCCCAAACTCGCGGATTTGGGAACTCCACTGCGGGTCGTCAATATCCAGCATCACGAAGTTCACTTGCGTGGCAAAGCGATCGCGTAACGCCATCATGTCCGGAGCGAGTGCCTGACAGGTCGTACACCAATTGGCATAAAACTCGATCAGCGTCGGCTGCGGATTTGCCATGGCGTCGGGGTAGGGAGTTGCATCGCGGGCGAGGGTTTTGAGCGCCACCAGTCCGCTTGCCAAGGACGGACTCGTCGCCGCTAGTTGCGGTTGCGCGAGCAATAGCGTCGCGATCGCAAACAACCCGATGACGGCCAGCGCGATCGCCTGCGGGTGGATTTTCTCGAAACTGCGTTTGAGCAGGTCTATGTTGATAGCCATAATCGTGTCCGAAAGTTTGGCTCGACAAGCGATAGAGCCCCAATCGGTCTCCATCGCCGAACGGTTTCTTACTGGTAGTAGTAAGCAAGTGCAATATGGAAGATCGATAAAACGGAAAAGATCGAAACCAAGAAAATGTGCGCTGACAGCCAAATCGCGCGCATCCCGCGAATCAGCGGACCTTTCGTCAGCACCTGACCGCCCGGCAACCGGAGGAAGACGCGACGAGAGGACTCCAGAACGCCCGACTCAGCAACAACGCCGACCAAGGCCGAAAGCGTGACCGCAAAAAACACCCACAGGAATATCGCATTGAAGTTCAGTCCGTTGACCCCCAGAGTGTGAACCAAGACCATCCCGACCAAGCCGACGCCCAGGAAAATGTGCAACCGGCGCCAAAACTGCAACGTACCGGGAAGCTTAACCTTCACGACCCAGCCGCGTCCGCGCTTGCGCGCCGCCAACAGAACCTCAAACAACAGGAACGCTAGGGCAATGTAACCGGTCGTCTGCTTGTAGATTTCTCCGCGCAAGAACGTGTGTAAGTCGATCGAGCGATCGCGCAAATAATCGAGGTAGATGGCACTGAAGGCAAAGGGTGTCAGGAGTGCTGCCACAACCAGCGTCAGCACAATCAACGTCCGAAACGTCGGCTGGATGCCTCGCGACGGTTTGAGCTTAGGCGACGACGATGCCCGAGCGGGCAGGTCCACGGGAGAAGCTGAGTCGGACATGAACCTTAGGGAGAGAAAGTAAAGCTGGGTAGGAGCGCGAGCGGTTCCAAATTACGGGGAAAACTGGGAAACCGCCCGCGATTTCCCAGTTCTATCGAGAGAATGCGAGGGCGATCGCGCGCGATCGCCCGATGAGGGCATTTATGCACCTGCGAGGGGGATGTTGATGATGATCCCACCCATCACTTCATCCATCTCGAACAACTTGTCGGGATAGCGCTCCAGGTGAATCGGGTGGGTATTGTGGCAAGTCACGCAGGCCTCAGCCACGGCCTTGTCAGGGTAAAGCGCCGAGAAGTACTGCTGGCCGGCAACCTCTTGGTAGCCCTTGTACGGCTCGCCCGTGGCAATCGTTTCATCCATCGCCGTCTGCTCGAAGTCACCTTTGGGAGCGTGGTTGTCGTTGATGTACCAGGGGGAAATCAGGTTGTAGGTGAAGTATCCCGACTCGTTGGCGATTTCCGAGCCAAGGCGGAACATTTGAGCGGGCAGTGGAATGCCGTCGGTTTGTTGCCACCCTTCCGTTGCTTCAACAGTCAGGACGCCGTTGTCTTTGGCTTTCCCTTCCAGCGTCTGCGCGCGGTTGACCACGTGCTTGGTGTAAGCCGTCCGATCTGCGGCCAGTACGGTGTGGATGTAATCGGCAACCAGCTCGGGGGCAATGCCGGCGCTTGCCTGGCTGGTGTCGGCACCGCCACCGCTGCAGGATACTGCCGTAACGCAGACGGCTATGACGATCGCGATGAAGGCAACGGTCCGCGTCCGCACGCGATCGAGCCAGGTTTCCAGTTCGTTTGCAAAGTTCATAAGTGAACGATCTCCTCTTGGTCTAAGTCGGGTAGGGATTGGGTAGGGATTGGGTAGGGAAACAGGACGTAGGGTTCGCAGCAGGCGAACGTTGGTGTTGACGAAGCTACTCGGAAGCATCCTTCTGGTCCCGACCCGCCCGGCGCTCCTCGAGCGCGCGGATCAAGTCGAAGGTCTGCAGCGAGAGGGTTGGCGGGCGATCGAAGTTCGCCTCCACCAACTCGTCGTCAAAAATGCTGTTGTAGCCGAATTCGACACCGTGGCAGTTGGCACATACCTCGCCCACCATGCGATCGCGCGGCAGCAGCGTGTAGGTGTTGTTGTGATTGACCAGGGTGACGGCATTATCACCTTGTCCGTGCTCGTAGCGCGGGAGGTGACAGGTGGCGCAGCTCACGGCCGTGGCGCTCGGGCGCGGCAAACTCTTGGATGCTTCAAATAGCCCGGCGTGGGCGGAGTCGCGATAGTTCTGCGAGTGCGTGTCGTTGTGACAGGTCAGGCAGGAATCGACCGACGCCACCACCGTATCGACCGAGTGCACATCGTGGCAGGTGTTGCAGGTCATCAGCAAGTCGCGCGCCTCGGCATGCATGGGAAGTCGCGCAAGGGCGGGCTTGAGCGGCGATTCACCTTCAAGCAGGCGAATGCCGTGCTTGCCCAGCAAGAACGTATCCACCGACTGCTCGTGGCAAGACCGGCAGCTTTCATAGGTCGGCTTGGCTACAAAGCTCTTGGTCTCGGCATCTTGGTGGCAGCTCGAACAATTGACCTCGCCGAGGGCATGCGCGCTGGTTTTCCAAAGCTGCGTTGCCTCTTCAACCGCTGCTGGTGCCAGGCGATCGGCAGCCGCTGGTGTCAACCAATTGCTGTACCATCCGAACGCCACGAGCAGCGCCACCAGGCAGAGTGCGAACCGGGTCGTGCGAGTCAGTATCATCACGCACCCCCTCCCCGGAACTCCTTCTGCAAGTCCGGCGCTGGAGCGACTTCCAGCGTCGGGACGATCGCGCGATCGCGCAGCTGCTGTACCGGTAGCATCGGCGGTTGGTCGATATTCTTGCGCAGGAAACCCGTCGAGATCGTGCGGTGGTCGTGAAAGTTGTGACAGCCTGCGGTCCAGCACCCATCAGGCGTAAAGCCGTTGTGGCTGATGAGGTCGCCGGTAATGATGCCCTCGTGGCAGATCGTGCATAGATCCGGCTGTAAGTGGACCCCGCGCCCGAACATATGCACGTGCTCGTTATGGCAAGTCGTGCAGGTCAGCACCTCCAGCCTTTGCAAGCTCCCGGCCCAGCGCGGGTCCAAAAACTTCTTGCGACCGTGGACATCCGTTGCCATCTCGGCTTCGTGGCAGCGAGTGCACGTTTCGTTCGTCACGGGTTTGAAACCCTCATGACATGAATTACAAGAGGTCTCGAACAAATAGTGACCGACCGAAGTTTCGCCAGGCAAGAAGATCTGCTTCGCGTCCAATGCAAATGCCGCAGAAAGCCACGTCACCAGCACCACACAAGCAAGAAAAACCGCACCCTTGAAACCAAACAGCGATCGCCATCGAAACCGTCTTTGCCGTGCAGTAGATGCCATATCGCTACTATCCGAGACCCCCTTCCTAAAGCAACAGCAGCAGGAGAATAATTGCTGTCACGCCCCCAGCAACAATCCCCGCAACAAGTCCCACATTCGTGCCCTCATCAAACTCGTCTGAAGAGTCTGATGCGTGTAATGTCTGGGTGTCCGCCGTTGCTCCTGGTACTGATTGCGTCACGCCGTTCCCAGGACGGGCAGACTCCAGCCGTACCTCGGTTTGTGAATAGTCAGCACCATCTAGCATCACCTCGGTGATGACACCATAAGCCTCCGTCCAAGCCTTCTCGGTCTCTGAGGTCCACCCCTCACCGAGATATTGCGAGAACGTTTTCAACAGAGTATTGCCGACGAGGGGATAATGCTCGGGAAGAGCACCGTACTGAACGTGGCGCGCACCCAGCCCTTTGAGGGCTTCCGATAGTGCGACCGGATATTTAAGGTGGGCAACGACGTAATCCAACGATGACAGCAACTTCTTGCTTTGAGCCTCCATATCGGTGCCGGAGAAAAGAGGCTTGGCAGCAGGATAATCTGCAAACAAGTTGTTATAGAAACTGCGGGCAAACGCTTCGGCACGCGGCTTGACCAGCGCAAAGCTGCCTTCCAGCAATCCAACTTGCAACCCACTGTCGCCCTCAGCTTCCGCTTCCGCTTCGGTGGCCGCAACTGCTGCCAACTTCACGTTGTCTGGCGAGTAATCGGCACCGTCCAGCATCACCTCAGTGATGACGCCATAAACCTCGGTCCAAGCCTTCTCAGTTGCAGGCGTCCAAGCATCGCCAAGATACTGCGCGAACGTTTTCAACAGTGTATTGCCGACAAGGGGATAGTGCTCGGGGAGTGCACCGTATCGAACGTGGCGTGCGCCCAGCCCCTTGAGGGCTTTAGTCAGGGCATCGGGGTTCTTGAGGTTATCGACAACGAACACCAGGGATGCTAAGAGCTTCTTGCTCTGAGCCTTGAGATCCGCGTTCGCAAACAGTGGCTTGGCATCGGGGTAGTCGAAAAATAGGTTTTCGTAGAAACTGCTAGCAAACTCCTCAGCACGCGGCTTGACTTTCTCAAAACTCGTTTCCAAGAGCTGCACCTGCAGCCCCGGTTCTTGGGAATTTCCAGCGTCAGGACTCATCGCCAATACGGGTCTCCAAAATAATGCGGGGGTTAAAATCCGAAACCAAATAAATCCGGAAGAAACTGTGCGAACTCTAGCCCGACCTTACACCACGAGGCGCAAGCGATCGCGCATGCAAAAACGGCCGCGAAGCATCAGTTCTAAAGTCCGACGTAAGCAGTTTAAGAGCGAGCAACTATTAAATCGTTTGCTCGCACGAGACTCTTACCGAAGCCGATCCAGATATTACCAGCACTTTGAGATAATATCGAGTATTCCGATTCGCGTATCACTGATTACAAACATTAGCTCGCTCGTCGGGAGTGATTTTGTCTAAAACGCTACGAAACCTCAGTGATGCGATTGCATGATGAAAGTTGTTCTTGCAATATATGCATGATGATGCGCCCCCCAAGCGCGAGCCCCTGCCAATGCAACCAGCTCTGAGAAATCTGTTTCGCTTTGCTGCGGAACTTCAGATGCAATGTCCGTGGTTCTGGCTTGGCATCCTCGTGCAAAAAGATGTCCGAATCAGTATCAGATACTACGGCATGACAAAGAACGATTCGACATGCGCATAGCTTTCATGCGGTTTTTTTTGCACGCTCTGTGGCATGACATGCTGATGCATTTCTTGCATTAAGGGGCGCGATTTTGCAATGTTTTTTACAAAAGATTGCGCACTGGATTTGCCATCCTAATAGTCGCATATGACTCCGATCGCACTGAAGCTCGGTTTTACTTCAAATGTGGCGAGTTAGACTGGGGCACCATTGCAGCTACTGCCGGCATTGTCGGTTCGGTCAGCTGGAGTTACCAAGTAATAACTCAGCGCAAGTACTACGCGTCTCCTCCCTACGATGATGTTTCATGACTGCTAAGTTCGTTCGTTTTCTCGGGTCCGTCCGACTAGCCGTACCTTTGCTAGTTGCGATCGCAGTTATTTCGATCGCAGCAACGTTCTATGAATCGACGGTCGGGTCGTCCGTCGTGCAGCAGGCGGTTTACAAAAGTCCCTGGTTCGGCGCGCTGATGTTCTTACTGGCGGTGAACTTGGGGGTATCTACCTTAAGTCGTTATCCTTGGCGCGGACCGCGTAAGATTGGCTTTGCCTTGACGCACTGGGGGTTGATTGCGATTATCGCTGGTTCGGCAGCTGTCATTCACCTCTGCGTTGAGGGGATGCTATTGGTTCGGACCGACAGCGAGCCGAATAACCAAGTTCGCTTGCAGGGAGAGGTGTTGGACGTCATTGACCCCGACGGCATGCAGCAACAAGCCGACATCTTCGTTCGCGCCGACGGGTCGATATATCCCCCCCAAGTTGGCGATTTATCTGTGTCCGGCTACACCGAATCGGCGATTGCCTCAGCAACCTTTGCCAACGACGGAGCAGTTCGTAATCCAGCCGTGCGGTTGCGCTTGGAGAGCGATCGCATGGGTCAAACCCTGGAGCGCTGGTTAGCCCTGGCTCCGGCTGGCTACGTCCGCGTGACCGTCGGTCCGGCACAGCTCGAGATCCGCCGAGCTGCCGATGAGGACGACCTGGAGCGGTTGTTGAGCCCGCCGTCCGATGAAGCGTGGGGCACGTTGGAGCTGAAGGTGGCAGGCGAAACAGCTGTCCTCGACGTGCGCGAACAGCTGGGGCAGACGGTCCGACTCGCGGACGCGATCGCAGTTCGGGTGGTGCGGGTGTTTCCAGACTTCCGCCTCGATGCGGACAACCATCCGACGACTGTATCCCAGGAGTTTCGCAATCCGGCCCTACAGCTTGAAGTATCTGCCCACGGTCAACGCGAACGCTGGTTTGTCTACGGGCGCGGGTTCGAGCCGACGCGCTCCGGTAACGATATCGCGCTAACCGCCAGCTATGCAGCCCCCCAAATCACTGCCTCCGACTACTTCCGCATCGCGATCGCTCCCAGCGACAAACTGTTATATGCGGCGCGTTCGTCACAAGGGTTCAAACGCGGCGAGCTGAGCCTTGGCGAATCCGTAACGCCGGGCTGGGCGGACTTTCGCATCACGGCAATCGAGCGGCGCGATCGCGCCCGGTTAGTCCGACGCACGGTCCCCGTAACGCCCGTGGCAGCAGGGACGATGTCAACAGAGGCAGCGCCAGCATTGCACGTCGTCGCTTCGGATGGCAGCAACACCTGGTTGCCGTGGGGCGAACCAGCAACGCTGTCGACGGCCGGCGGCGATTACGTCGCGGCATTCAGTCCGAAGCGATTGCAGCTGCCCTTTTGGGTGAAGCTGGACGATTTTATTGTCGAGCGCAATGAGGGCAGCGACTCGGTCGCGATGTGGACGAGCCGCGTGACCTTGCTCGACCCGCAGCGCAATGAGATCGCTCGCCGCAACGTGTGGATGAACCATCCGACCTGGTTCCGGGGCTGGAAGCTGGCCCAAGCCTCTTGGAATCCCGGCGATTTACAGCAATCGACGCTCCAGCTCAAGCGCGAGCCCTGGTGGGTAACGGCCCTGACGTGGAGCGGTTCGCTACTAGTTGTCTCCGGCATTGCCACCATGTTCTACGGTCCGGCCCTCGCCAAGCAATTGCGCCGCCGCACCCAACCCAAGGCAATCGCGCCCGGGGTTGACCCTGGTATCGAGCCCGGTGGCGATCGCGTCGAGCCCGAGGCGGCACCGATTGCTGCCGGTCGGTAAGCTCAGCTCGGATCGCTCGCACGCCAGCGATCCCTTTCAACAAACCCGACCGCAATCCATTCAACCTACCGAACGCACGAACTCTACCAAACATCATGAAAGTCCTGGCTGGCATCATCGGTTTTTGCTTGGGTTGCTTGCTGCTCCTGCTGCCGCTCGGGCAGTTTCAGCCCGACAACCTCGACTCGCTTCGTACCCTTGCCGTACAGCTCGACGGTCGCAAGAAACCGCTCGATACCGTTGCCAAGGAAACTGTTGCCCAAATCTACGGCGCGACGACCTACCGCCACGACGAGCGTGCCGAAGACTATTTCGACACGTACCTGTCGCTGTGGTTCAACACGCGCAACTGGAATACCGAACCCTTCATTTTGGTCGGATATCGCCCGCTGCGCGAGGTCGTCGGTTTGGACCGCGATCGCAAGCGCTTTGCCTTCCAAGAACTCGTCAATAACAGCGAGTTGGGAGCCCTCGTGGGGCGGGCGCGACAGAAGCGCGCCGATGACCAAGACCTCGAGCGCCTGGAGCGCGAGGCGCTCGCCGTCGAAGACCGCGTGACGCTACTCTACAACGCGGTTGGCGACACCAATCTGCCGCTCGTGCCCCATCCATCCGATCTCAAAGGCACGTGGGTCGGATTGTCGCAAGGGCAAAAGCTGTACGAGCCCGAAACGATCGCGCCGTTGCTGGCAGACTATGCGTTAATGCAGCAGACTCTGTTGAGTGGGGGTGCTCTCCACTTAAACGCGATCGCTCCCTTGGCTGCTGCGCTGAAAGATGGCTTAACCGCCCTCAGTCCCGCAATCTATCCTGCCGACGCAGTCTTGGCGCGCGAGGTCCGCTTCAATCATTTCCATCCCTTTGCTAAAGCTTGGAAGCTTTATGGTTTGGCGTTCGCGATCGCCCTCGCCAGCATTGGGGTGCTGCGCCAGCCGCTGTACTGGGGCGCGATCGGCCTCTTCATAACCGGAATTGGCATACAGACATACGGGTTCTGGGCGCGGATGCAAATTGCCGGTCGCCCGCCCGTCACCAACATGTACGAGTCGGTGGTGTGGGTTGGTTTCGGGATTGCCGCGATCGCTTTAGTCTTCGAGCTATGCTCGCGCGCTCGCTACTACTTACTGGCAGCTGCTCCTCTGGCAATCGTTTGCTTGGTCCTTGCTGACAGCTTGCCTGCCGTTTTGGACCCCACGATCTCGCCGCTCGTGCCGGTTCTGCGCGATAATTTCTGGCTCAGCATCCACGTCCCGACGATTGCTCTCAGCTACGCCAGCTTTGCCCTAGCCCTCGGGGTGGGTCATGTAGCGATCGCCAATTACGTCTTTGCGCCGCAGGCGACACTGCGCCTCAAAACGCTTACGCAGCTCAACTACCGCGTCTTGCAAGTCGGCGTGCTGCTGCTGACGGCCGGCATCATCCTGGGCGGCATCTGGGCGCACTTCTCCTGGGGACGATTCTGGGGTTGGGATCCCAAAGAAACCTGGGCGCTGATCGCGCTATTGTGCTACGTCGCGCCGCTGCACGGGCGGCTCGTTGGCTGGATTGATGACTTCGGACTCAATGTCACCAGCATCGTGTCATTCAATGCCGTGTTGATGGCCTGGTACGGCGTCAACTTCGTACTCGGTTCCGGCTTGCACAGTTACGGATTCGGGACGGGCGGTTCGGAACTCGCGATCGCCAGTGTTGTCGGTGTGGATTTGTTGTTGGTTGCGATCGCGGCAGCCCGCCATGCCGGTTGGGGAAGTTCGGCGGAAACCCTAGCAGCCGAGGGAAATAATCGTAAACCGAGCGTTGAGATATCCGGTCTGGTTGACTGACGGATATGTGGAGCGCGGACAACCGGCGCACCGTGTCAGTCAAGGCAAGCGATCTAGGCTGAAAAGAGGCAAGCGACCCGGCTGTGACAGCCGGGTCGCTAAGCGCACGAACTATAGAACGTTCGGTAGTCCTGAAGTATGATGCTCGTGCAGGGTTGGGAGCATGGCTAAGTGCGAATTCTGCACCAACGCCACCCTCACTGTGCAGGACTGCCGAACGATCAAACCGTTGCTTCCCAATCTAAGGGTGCGCCGGTAGGTGAGAGGGGCGAATAGCCAATGCGGTTAACGCCGTCCATATACCAAACCAACGCCTCACCGTTAGCGCGGTTGCGCCAGAGCACGTCATCGTTGCCGTCGTTGTTGAAGTCGCCCGCCCCAGCAATCCGCCAAGGACTCTGAATCGGACCCGGAGAAAGCTGGGCGGAACCCGTAAGCTGAGTGTCATTCAAGAACCACACGGTGTTAAGCCCATTTTCTGAGTTGCGCCAGAGGATATCGGGGCGATCGTCGTTGTTGAAATCGCCGATACCGCTAATATCCCAGGCCAAGGTTGGGCCGGTAGGTGAGAGGGGCGAATAGCCAATGCGGTTAACGCCGTCCATATACCAAACCGTCGCCTCACCGTTCGCGCGATTGCGCCAGAGTACGTCATCCTTCCCGTCGTTGTTGAAGTCAGCCACCCCGGCAATCCGCCACGGTCCCTGAATCGGACTGGGGGTAAGCTGGGCGGAACTGACGCGTTGAGTGTCGTTCATGAACCACACGCTGTTAGTCCCGTTTTCTGAGTTGCGCCAGAGAATATCGACCTCGCCGTCGCTGTTAAAGTCGCCGAGTCCCCCAATGCTCCACTCCGTGGGAACGACATAGGGATTCAGCTGACTGACGCCGATGCGATTGGTATCGTCCATGAGCCAGACGCTGTTATTCCCGTTTTCGGTGTTGCGCCAGAGAATATCAACCTTACCGTCGTCATTGAAGTCAGCTGTGAGCCCGCCACCGCCACCACCGCTGATGGGCGGTAGCGCCTCCAGGGCAGCATTGACATCGATCAGTCCGAAACCGCTGTTAAAGTCGTAGCCGGGTTGTCCCATATCGACGGCGGTCTCTTCGAGAATTTGGTAAATTTGCTGAGGGCTAAGTTTGCCGGGACCGCCCTGAGCATCGAGTAATAGAGCGGCGGCGGCGGCGGCATGGGGAGCGGCCGCTGACGTTCCGAAAAAGTTAGGGAACCCGTCGCCCTCGAAGTCGCTACCGAAAAACGTTGTGTTGGTGCCGTCAGGGGCAGTAAAGCGAGGCTGATTACGGATTTCGGGTTGGGCGAGGAGATTGCCATTGGTATCGAAGAGAATTTGCGTGCCACCTGCAGATGAAAAGGACTCGAGTACAGGTGGAGTCGTCCCAAAAGCCGGCGTGTTGCCATAAAACGCTGCACCCACGCCGGCCGCGCCAGCAGCAGTCGGGTGGCCGAATGACGTAGGGCTGTTGGTGGCGTATTCGAAATTGATCCCCTCGCCAAAGTTAATGTACTTGATGCGTCCGGGATTACTGCCGCCGACCGGAACATAGCGCCCGATCGCCAAGTTTAGAGTTTGCGTGCTGCCAGAAAAGTTGGTATAGCTCAATAGCTCGACAGCATTGTTACCGATGTTGTTATTTACACTGCCCGCAACAATGGTTGTTGCACTGCTGTTGAGTAGGAAGATGTCGAGGTCGTTGGTCGACCCAGAACCGCCAGCAGAGGCAAAGGGCGAATCCCATTGAAACGAGAGGTCGAGCGTTTTGCCAGGACCGAGTTGTAGTTGCTGGTAGATATCAATTCCGCTGCCGGGGTTGAAATCGTGAAAAATGTAGCCTGAGCTTATAGAGTCATCGAGACCGAGACGGAAATCGCTTTCATAGGAATCGCGACCGCTGTTTCCCGCCGCAGAAAAGTAAGCTACCCCCGCCGCTGCCGCGGCATCGGCGGCTTGAGCAATAATACCGTCCTGGAAGAAGGGCTCGTTCAAGTAGCCAATGTCATCCACAATAATGTCAGCTCCCGCAGCAACGAGTTCGCCAATGCCTTGAGCGAAGTCGGCAGAACCGAGAAAAGCGGTGCGGAACAGCAACGTCGCACCGGGGGCAACATCGTGAATGAGTTGCATCATGGCGCGGCCCTCATCGCTGCCGCCAAATGGCAAATCCCCGATGACGTTGATGTTGCTCGTGCGTCCGAACGGGTTGCCCGCGCCCGGCAGATCGCCGCTGGCTATATCGGCACCAGCTCCACTCAGATTGTTGTAGCTATCGGAGAGCACGCCGATCGTTATGCCGCTGCCATCGACTCCGAAGAATTGCTGGCTGCCCAGGTCGGCCTGAATCGCAGCAACCCCCTGACTGGTCGTTGCGCCAACGCTTTTAATGGGCTGAGCAGTGGGTAGCAAGTACTCCAAGCTAGACAAGTTTTCCACGTTCGCGATCGCGTCAGTCGGCAGCCAACCGGAAACCACGCGCCCGTACCTGCTGGCATCCTGCAAGCCCAGTTGCTCCAAATCGGCCTGCAAGGCTGTCCCTGAGCCCGAAGCGATCCCTTCCACAGCTACAAGTCCGTCGCGCACTATGGCGCTTGCATCGATCTCCGCTTCGTCAGTTGGTGTCTGCCCGACTTCTCCCAGAGCGCTGAGGACGTAGCTCACGCGATCGGACAGGGGATTCAACCGCTGCAACCTAATCGGGAACAATAAATCTGTTTCCAGCTCAAAGGTGTTGCCGTTTTCTACGACCTCCAAAGGTCTACCGTCGAGCAAGTCATCGTTCGTTGCCAGTCCGAAGACAACTGCACGCGAGTCCGACAAAGGTTTAACAGCAGCTCGAGGCAATAGCTCTTTAAAAGGCAGCGGCCCGACAAACACCTCGCCAATCCAAGGCTCGCTCTCGATTGTGGAGTCTGTTCCGGAGGTGTTCACAACGGCGGGACCCACAAGGCCAAAGGTTGGCGCGGAAGAAACGCGTTCGGAATCTCGGCGGAACAAGCGTGCCGTCGGAGTTGGACCGACAGCGCCTAAGACAGGCGCTATGGCAGGCAGAATTATGGAACTTGCGGTTTTCATTCCTGTACGGGATTATTAGAGGTTGGAAAAGCGTCTGGAAGCCAGTGCCATGGATATTTAGACGCCCTGGGCAAGATAGCACAAGGTCTAAAAATTTCACATAAGTTTTGTCTACACGACAAAGCAGCAGTGCGATCGCACTGCTGCTAATTTATATCCCCCAGGTAGGGATCTGTCGCGGATCTGTCTCGCGCTATCCAGTTCGCTGCAAAGCCCTAGGATCCGCTAAAAACAGCTTTGGGCTGAGATGGGGGTGGAGGCTAGCTGACTGACACATCTCCTGAAACCCCTGCAATCTCCACAGGAGCTTGCGTGGCTTGAGGCACTGTTGTCGGTCAGTCAGGGTAGGAGGTCTTCTATGTAGCAGCCGCTGCTGCATCTACAGCTTCATCGTCGAACTCGGCGCCAGCATCGTAACCGTTATCTGCTGACTCTGATGACTCTGATGACTCTGCTGCTGCCCGCTTCTCCTGCTCCTTTGCAAGGAGCTTCTGGCGGAATTTCTCGGCCATTTCTTCTGCTTTTTCAAAAACGAGATCGCGGTCCTTCAGCATGTCACCCGGTTCGGGTTCGAGTTGCTTCGTCGAAAGCGAAATCCGACCGCGTTCGGCATCGAGATCGATGATCATGACTTTCAATTCGTCGTTGATGCCGAAGACACTGTGGGGCGTATCGATGTGGTCGTGGGAAATTTCGGAGATGTGTAACAGACCGCTGACGCCGCCGATATCGATGAAGGCGCCGTAAGGCTTGATACCGCGCACGGTTCCAATCACGACCTCGCCGACTTGCAAACCGCTCATCTTGCGCTCTACCAGCGCGCGCCGGTGACTCAAGACCAAACGGTTGCGGTCTTCATCTACTTCCAAAAACTTCAGCGGCAGTTCTTGCGAAACCAATTCTTCCTTCGGCTGGCGCGTACTGATA
Organism: Rubidibacter lacunae KORDI 51-2; assembly: GCF_000473895.1. Classification (NCBI taxonomy): domain Bacteria; kingdom Bacillati; phylum Cyanobacteriota; class Cyanophyceae; order Chroococcales; family Aphanothecaceae; genus Rubidibacter; species Rubidibacter lacunae. The sequence continues at coordinate 26,904 of NZ_ASSJ01000074.1, forward strand.
TGCGACCCCGGGATGAAGCCGCGCAAGCCTTCGATACGGACTAACGCACCACCGCGGTTGGTTGCAAACACCCCCGAACGAACGGTCGCATCCTCGGACTGCAATTGGCGTACTCGCTCCCAAGCACGCATATACTCGATGCGTCGAATCGACAGCGTCAGCTGACCGTCCTCGTTCTCGTCGGTGAGGATAAAGAACTCGCGCGTCTCGTCCGACTGCAGTACCTCATCCGGGCTCTCCACCCGGTTGATTGACATTTCCTGAATGGGAATGTAAGCCGCCGTCTTAGCACCGATATCGATCAGCGCCCCACGTGGCTCCATACTGAAAACGGTCCCGGCTACGATATCGCCGGGGTTGAAGTGATAATCGTACTTATCGAGCAGAGCCGCGAAATCTTCGTGGGTGAAGCCGATATTGGCTTGGCGATCGGTAGCTGCTTCCAAATTGACCATGTGCGCTGAAGTCCTTGGGGTTTCGCTCTCCGTTGTGGTTGTTTTCGGCAGCAAACTACACTTGCCCGTCTCTCTGCCAGCAGCAGAGGAGTCGCTGCGGTCCGGCAGCTCCTCGGTGCGTCGGTGCAATAGTTCGCGTGACTTAACGCCGCACCAGTCAGTGTGCTCCGAGTCTAGCACTCCAGCTCGGCAAGCAAATTGGACCGGGACGGACGCCGCATACCGGAATCCAATCATAGCTTAAATAATGCTGAAGTGCAGACCTAATACTGAAGTGCAGACCTTATTTACAAAATGCCGATATGACCCTGAGGCGCATTTCGTTCCCCATAACCGAACGCCTTCGCAAGCGGAGCAGCCTTTGTGAACCCCCAGACAAATTCCTGCGCCATGTTCCTTGAGGGCAGGATGCTCGACCGCTCTTGTGCCTGTGCGTCAGAAAATGGATGTTTGATACAGGCTCAATTCAGCAATTCTGTAGCCCTAATTTAATTAATTCTGGGTAAGTGACACCAACCTTTACGCCTCGTCGATGAGGGGAATTGCCTTCGACAAAGGTTCGAGGGTGTCTGATTCCAGAAACTCTAGGAACGTCTTTGCTACAATTGTCGGCTGCTTACCAGCAGGATAGATTGCATACCAGTGTCGCTGGATTGGCAGCGATTCCACGTCGAGGACGACAAGCGGACCGTCTTCTTTTTCGAGGGCAAGTGTGTGCTTAGACAATACCGACACGCCGAGCCCGCCTACGATCGCCTGCTTGATTGCCTCGTTACTGCCCAGCTCAAGGCGCACGGATATTTCCAGACCGCGCTCGGAGAATAGCTCCTCGATCGCGCGACGCGTTCCCGAACCAACCTCGCGCATAATGAATGGTTCTTGTGCCAGTCGCTCCAGCGGCACCTTCACCTGACCGGCCAGGGCATGCTCGCGCGGCGCGATCGCCACAAGCGGATTTTCCATGATTTGTAGCGTTACGACCTCGGGAGAATCCGGAGGCAGGCTGAGGATATAGATGTCGTACTGATTCTCGAGCAAGGCGTTGAGGATGTGCTCGTGATTGGTGAACTGCAGTGCAATATCGACGCCGGGATAGCGCTGACAGAACGGTCCGATGATCCGCGGCAAAAAATATTTCGTTGTACTGACTGCTGCGATCTCGAGCTGGCCTTGTTTCAGTCCTTTAAGGTCTGCGACAACGCTTTCAAACTCCGATAGCTCGGAGAAAATGCGCTGGCAGGTAGTAGCCAGATGCTTGCCGGCATCGGTTAAATAGAGGCGCTTGCCAATCTGCTCGAACAAAGGCAGGCCGACAGCTTTAGTTAGCTGCTTCATTTGCATCGAAACCGTCGGCTGTGTTAGAAACAACTCCTCCGCCGCCCGCGTGAAGCTCAGATGGCGGGCAGCTACGGCGAAGACTTTGAGTTGGTGCAGAGTTGCATTTTTCATCGGCAAGACAATCTGAGGTACCTCCTGGGAGTGCAACCGCCGCGATCGCGCCTTTATGCACTCTCGGCAAACCGGTACGCGCTCGGGCAGACGTACTTCGGCTGCTGGCATGGACATCCAGGACATTTATAGATATTAAACTATGGAGACAGTCCTCAGGATTGAACTTCTCAAATATAAAGTCAGTTTTAAACTGTATGTGAACGTTACTGTTGTCGGGACCGCCTTGACTTAAGCCCGCTCTTTACACCGCAAGGGAGCTACGCCTGAAATTGGATTGGGCTTCCAGCTTTTTAATACCTTACGAAAGCGTTTCAACAGCGTCTCTCAAGGGTTTGAGTCCTTCCCAGCACGAGACTCTGGGCTGTCGGTGGCAGTGAAAGGAGACTGCGCAGGCATTAAGAATAGGAAAACGAGTCGCGTCCTGAAGATCCCCCGACCTTTTCATGTAGCGAAGTAACAAGCCGCAACTTGGTTGAAACGTCCGCCGGCAGCGTCAAGTGGCATTGAGGCTCCGCCGATCCAATTTCCAGCACCGATCGCCCGCGGACCCAGGCGCGTTAACATGCACAGTTGTAATATGCGCTCGTGAAGGAAAGCCACCCAAACCCGAGCCGCTGCGAGTAACTGTTAAGATCGCAGCAGTAACGAATTTTAAAAACTAAACTACCGGTCCTGCCATTCTGGTGCCTGCCGTATGACTGCCGCTCTTGCTGTCGAGAAAATAAAGCTCAAGCACCCCCCCCTCCAGTTGCATTACCTCGGCGATCGCGTCCTGCGTCAGGATACCAAGCGCATTGCGAAGGTCGATAATACCTTGCGCAATCTCATCAAAGAGATGTTGCAGACAATGTATAGCGAGGACGGCATCGGTTTGGCTGCACCGCAAGTCGGAATTAACAAGCGCCTCATCGTTGCCGATTGCGATCCGGAGAATGCCACCTCGCCACCGCTAGTCTTAGTCAACCCCGAGATCCAGGGTTTTAGTCAGGAGCTCTGCGTCGGTCAAGAAGGCTGTTTGAGCATCCCTGAAGTGTTTTTGGACGTGTTGCGCCCGCGTGCAATTGAGGTGAAGTTCAAGGATGAATCCGGGCGTCCGCGCCGCATGAAGGCATCGGGTTTGCTTGCCCGCGTCATTCAGCACGAGACCGACCATTTGAACGGCGTGCTGTTTGTGGACCGCGTTCCGAACGACCTCGTACTTGCCGAGGCGCTCAGGAAGCAAGGGTTCTCAACCCGCGCTGTTGAGACCATTTAGTTAAATAGTCGAGGAAGAGAGGATGGGCATGACTCCGAAGAGCGGGGTGCTCTTGCTAGTGTCTTGTGTTGCCGCGATCGCTGGGGTTGGTTCGGTATTCGAGCTGGCTTACGGCAATCCCAAGTTCGGCGAACTTGCAACCGCGCTCATCTTGATTGGTAGCATTCCGCTGACTGGATACACATTTTGGGAAGCTGTCAAAGATACTCGTGCCAATTTCAAGTAACCAAAACGGTTGGCCTGGATTGGCACCGCTCTCATTGCTCCGTCCCCTGGACATTAGTACGCTCACTCGAACAAGCAAATGAGGTTGGGATCTTCAGACCACTCATCCAACTTGACGCGAACTCCAGGCGATGCTCCAGCAAGGAAGTGTCTTTTTTTGCTAGGAACTTACACGTGGTTGCCTCAAGCTGCCGACCCGTTTAAGTCGCGAGCGCGGCTCGAATCGGTTACCGTGAAGGCATCTAAGGCTGACGCCGCAATTGTTCTTTTGTATCAAAACAATGCAGCCACTCGATATCGTGCTGTTGGTGCTCGATACCCAGCGTGCCGATCGCCTCTCCTGCTATGGTTACGAGCGCCCTACGTCGCCGCATCTGGATGCCTTTGCGGCTGAAGCCACCCGCTTCCAGCAGGCGATCGCCCCAGCCCAATGGACTATACCGTCCCATGCTTCGATGTTCACGGGGGTCTATCCGTCTCAGCACGGTGCGGTGCAATCTTACTCGGTCCTGCCGTCAACCTTACCGACCCTCGCCGAACGCCTGCGCGAGGGCGGCTACCATACCGCGGCCTTTTGTAACAATCCGCTGGTCGGCGTTCTTGACAATGGACTGCGACGGGGGTTCACGAGTTTTCTGAACTACAGCGGTTTGCTGACTTCGCATCCCAACCAAGCCGGGATAGCGCCCAATCTCGTCGATCGATACCGACAGTTTTTTAAGGGCACGCTCGCACGCTTGCTCGGACGCATTCAGGATACCTTTGCTCGCTCCGAGGCCATGCTGGCCTTGTCTTTTACGCCGTTGATGGTGCCGCTGTGGCAGACCGCACTCAGTTTCAAAGGCAACACGGCTAAATCCCTCGCCGACGCAGCCGAGCTGCTCTGCGATCGACCCGGTCTGCCTAGCGATCGCCCGGTATTTAGCTTCATCAACCTCATGGGCACTCACATGCCCTACCATCCTCCTCATCGCTACATCGAGCAATTTGCCCCGCGCTTTCTCATAGATCGTTCGGCCCGCCGCTATCTTCACCAGTTCAACAGCGATGTCTACGGGTGGCTCGCCCCCCTAGCCGATCCTCTGTCCGACGCTCACAAAACGACGCTTGATGGCATGTACGATGCTGAAGTTGCTGCCCAAGACGAACACCTCGGGCGCTTCTTCGCACAGCTGGCTGCTGGTGGCGTGCTCGATCGCGCGCTCGTCATCATTTGCGCAGATCACGGCGAACATCTTGGCGAAAAGCAATTGCTCGGACATACGAATGCCCTATATAACGAACTCACCCACGTCCCGTTAATTGTTCGCGATCCGCGCGGAGGTTTTCCGGCTGGCGTCCGCTCGGAAACCGTATCTACCCGCCGCATTTTCCACACGGCTCTGGGGGCGGCCGGGCTGACGGCTCCCGACGAAGAATCCCTCGACCTCGCCCGCTCCACCACCGAACCCGGCGTCGTCTTTGCCGAAGGCATTCCGCCAGCAAACGTACTCAGTTTACTTCGGAAGCGCCAGCCCGACCTCGTGCGCGATCGCGCCTGCGATCTGACCTCGCTAGCTGTTTGGGATGCCAATTTCAAACTCCAGACCAAGGTGGCAACCGACTCGACCGAACCGGCCGGCATTAGCACGACCGAGCTTTATCACCTCCTTGACGATCCGCGCGAGACCCTTAATCTTCGCGACGTGCTGCCCGAAGAGGTCGATCGCCTGCAATCCCACCTAACACTCTTGGGCACGCAGTCGCATAGTGCGGGGCGCGATCTTGCCAGCAATGTCGACGACCCAGACGTTATGCGCCGACTTCGAGACTTGGGCTATCTGGAGTAAAGCCCGGACGGAACGCACGGTCCAGAGTCCTCCCGGCAATACTCCGTAAAACAGCAGGACCTTCTCTAAGCTTTAGGTCTGTTGGCATATCTTCAGCTCAACCCGGTTGCATTAGGAAACTTCTTATTGGCGGCAGGGTTTGCCATGAACACCGAGGCTGACAATCAAGTCATCGTGACTGGTGTAAGTGTAAAACCCAGGGTTTTGCTCAACCACAGTGTTTTGAGGCGTATCACGCCGGGAATTGGTACCCATGTACGTCAACTGGATGTAGCAACTATTATTGGGAGCATCCCAACTCTCATAGTCGAAGGTCGAGCCGCATGGCGTATTGCCATTCTGAACGAGTGGGAAAAAATTAATCCCGTTCGGACGTTGGTTTCGGTTAACGTCTGCGGGGAAATAACCATTTTCTAAGTTATAGATATACAGCTCGTCCCGGACGGACGCCAACTGCGACTTTGCCTCTGCGTAGCAAGCTTTCTGGACTTGACTTAGAAAGTTCGGTAGAGACAAGGCTGCCAAGATTCCCGTAACAACAAATACAACTATTAGCTCGATCAGCGTGAAGCCGCTCTGCGTAAGCCCGATCGAACCAGTGCGCGCTTTTCCTCCGAGCAGACAGCACATTTGCCATATCAGGAGAGATCTTGGAGTGTTGGTTTCGCTTTTCATTGGACCGATCCCTTAACAGAATCTCGGACTGGTTCACACAGGATGTCGCGATCGCCCCGATCGAGGTCAAAGGCTACCCGAAGCTACTCGCAAGCGCCCCTTAAAACGGGGCATCGACGGATTCATCGAATGTCGATCTCCGTGAGAGTCACAACTAGAGACCGCTTGCCGTCAGCAGCAAACTGTTCTAGAGACACGGCAAAACTGTGTATATCTCACAAGTTTTTGCTGCTCTAGATCGCAGTATGCCCGTTGTCGAACAACTTTCGATCTCCGACCAGGCAGATTCAACAATTTTTGCAACAAAAAAATTGCCTCTGCGGAGGCTTGATTCCATGCGGGCAGTCGGGTTCCGATGCGCGAGAGCATGGCGTTTCTGAAGAGCTCCACCGCCTCGAACCCAGCCTGCGCTACCTTCGAACCTTTTCGCGGCGAGGCGGATATCCGCCTAGACTGACACAAAGCCAGTAAAGATCGCGATCGAGATCTTTGATTTGTGCGAACGCCGCGTGACTGTCGTTGTGCTTGGCTAGGTCCTCGGGTGCTCGATCCGATATATTGAAATTGCGCTCTATGTCAAGCGCTGGGGGCTAAAGCGGCGCTTCGACAGGTCTCGCCTGCTCGGTATTGACATTGCGAAGCCGGAACGACACAACAAAAAATCGTTCGTGCCTTGCAAAGCTACTGGCAAAATTGTTCGACGCAGCGAACGAACAACTCCACACCAGTTGCAAGTGCAGCTTCGTCGAAGTCGAAGCGCGGATGGTGGTGTGGGTAATCCAGTCCGCGTTCGGGGTTGGCAGAACCGACAAAAAAGTAGCAGCCCGGGACTTCCTGCAAAAAGAACGCCATATCTTCCCCGCCCATCGTCTGGCATTCGGGGACGACGCCGGCTGGGGTCTCGATGACGTTCGCCGCGATCGCGCGGACGAGATCGGTAGCTCCTGCATCATTCACCAGTACCGGATACAGTTGCCAGTAGTTGAGGTCGTAGTGCGCGTCTTGGCTCTGGCACGCTCCGGCTATGACTTGCTCGATTCGCTGCCCGAAATACCCGGCAAACTTCGGGTCGAAGTAGCGCACTGTCCCGCTCATGCGAACCGAGTCAGCGATCGCGTTCAAGGCCGTGCCGCCGTGAAACGTGCCGACGCTGACAACCGCCGAATCTACGGGATCGATATTGCGTGCCACGATCGTTTGCAGGGCGTTCACGACCTGCACGCCCAGCACGATCGCGTCGGTGGTTTGGTGGGGCATTGCACCGTGACCGCCTTTACCGAACAGCGTCAGCTCAAAGCATTCTACTGCTGCCATCAGCGCGCCGGTCCGCACGCCCACCGTTCCCAGCGGCAGGTTATTCCAAAGGTGCAAGCCGACGATTGAATCGACTTTGGGATTCTGCAAAACTCCGGCCGCGATCATCGGCTTGGCCCCGCCCGGACCTTCCTCGGCAGGTTGGAAAATAATCTTGACCGTCCCGCGCAGACGATCGCGATGTTGCATCAAATAATGTGCCGTTCCGAGCGCGATCGCCGTGTGCCCGTCGTGCCCGCAGGCGTGCATGATGCCATCGTGCTGCGAGCGGTAAGGCACCTCGTTGGCTTCTTGGATCGGGAGCGCATCCATGTCCGCGCGGATCCCAATGACCGGACCCGGCATCTCGCCTGCAATAGTGGCGACAATGCCAGTTTGTGCGATGCCGGTTTGGTGGGGAACCTGCCACTCAACGAGTTTTTGGGCGACAAATGCCGCAGTCAGATGCTCCTGAAAGCCCAGTTCGGGTCGCTGGTGCAGGTGACGCCGCCACGCAACAAGTTGTGGTTGCAGCGCGCGGACAGCCGGTCGGATTTGAACGGTAGCAGATGTACTGACAGGCGTGGCAAACATAGTAGTGGAGGGTACTGCTAAGTGCAAACCGAGTCAATTTAAACAGTCGATGCTCGAAACAGGGGTTGAGAGTCCGGCTGGCAATCGGGACGTTCGGCCGAAACGAACTAATGGATCTCTAGGAGCGGGGCGCTGACCGGCCACAAACGCTCGATCTCTAGATTAGACGCCGCTGCTGCGAGCGCGCTGCGGTCGTCTGGATCTTCTAGAAACGGCAGTACTCCGAGTACGGGCACTTGGGTGAGGGCAGTTATCGTTTCTATTGGTGCCCAGTCAGCGAGTCGGTCGGGGGCAATCGGGGTCGAACAGTTTAAAACGATGCCGTGGAGATCGACTTGTGTTTGTCGGGCCAGAGCAACGTTGGCAACGGCTTGAGCGATCGCGCCGAGTTTGACGGGGATAACTAGGATTGACGTCAGCCGCCACGCTGCCGCCACATCGGCAACGGTTAGCTCTGCTGTCACGGGCGAACCCAATCCGCCCAGGGCTTCGATCAAGACGAAGTCTCGCGTCTGCTGCAGGTGCGTTAGCGTCTGCCAAATCGCGCCCAGATCGACACTACGCCCGGCGCGAGTGGCCGCTATTGGCGGCGCGACGGGTGTCTCGAAGCACTGAGGTGCCAGTTCTTCGGATGTTTGCTCGAGGTCGGCGAAGAGATGCTGGTAGCGCTCGCGATCGCCCGTGCCGGTTTGGACTAGTTTCAACAGTGCGAGGCGATCGCGGCGGTGAGCTAGCCAGTAAGCTGCCAGTGCTGTCGTAACGGCTGTCTTGCCGACTTCAGTATCCGACCCGGTAACGAGCAGGGAATTCATGTAGCTTTGTTGGCGAGTTTGAACTTATCTATCTTGTCGTAAGACACCATTAACGCGCTTGTTGTCGTCTGCAGAAGTAGGGATGATAAGGTGTAGTCGTCATATGAAATCGTTAGGGAGTTTGCCGTGAGTCCCTCTGCCGCCCTAGCCCTGCATCCTGCGTTGAGCTCAGCTACGGAGCAGAGCCGCTTGCGCATTTTTTCGGGCTCGGCTAATGTCGATCTTTCTCAAGAGGTCGCGCGTTACCTAGGCATTACCCTCGGTCCGATGGTCCAAAAAACCTTCGCGGACGGCGAACTCTACGTCCAAATTCAAGAGTCGATTCGCGGCCGCGATGTCTATCTCATTCAGCCCTGCTGTAAGCCGGTCAACGACCACTTTATGGAGTTGTTGATCATGATCGATGCCTGTCGGCGCGCGTCGGCCCGACAAGTGACGGCCGTATTGCCTTATTACTGCTATGCCCGCGCCGATCGCAAGACAGCCGGACGCGAGTCGATCGCGGCAAAACTCATTGCCAACCTAGTCGTAAAAGCTGGAGCCAATCGCGTTCTGGCAATGGACCTGCATTCGGCGCAAATTCAGGGCTATTTTGATATTCCCTTCGACCACGTTTACGGCTCGCCCGTCTTGATTCGCTATCTTGCCGAGAAAGCCTTCCCCGATCTCGTCGTCGTATCGCCGGATGTCGGAGGTGTCGCCCGGGCGCGGGCATTTGCGAAGAAGCTCGACGATGCGCCCCTCGCGATTATCGACAAGCGCCGCCAAGCTCATAACAAAGCCGAAGTTCTCAACGTGATCGGCGACGTGCGCGGCAAAACAGTCGTTCTCGTCGATGACATGATCGACACGGCGGGTACGATGCACGAAGCCTCGCGCCTGCTGCGCCGCGAAGGTGCCGAACGGATCTATGCCTGTGCCACCCACGCCGTGCTCTCCGACCCAGCGTGCGAGCGCTTGTCAGACGGCTCGTTTGAGGAAGTCATCGTTACGAATACGATCCCGGTTCCAGAGTCACGTCGGTTTTCCCAACTGACCGTGTTATCCGTTGCCGATCTCATCGGCGAAGCCATCTCGCGCATTCACGACGATAGCTCGGTCAGCAGCATGTTCCGATAAAGTGGGCGATCGCGTTGCCTCTATCGTCACGCGCGCTCGGGGGCGATCGCCTGACGCGAGCGCGGTCTGCTACGCTTGAGGCGCACGTTCGTCCCAATCGCCTGCCATGACCGTTCTATGGACGCCCGAGCAGGTTGTTGCCCTCGCCCCCGATACAAAATCGGCGAATAACGGTCGCGCCCTTGCCGACGCGCAACATTGGCTCGGTCTCGGACGCAGCGATCGCGCGCTGTGGGGGGAGTTCAGGGGCAGCGGCAAGCAGCCTTATCAAACGCAAATCGACTTGAGCGAACCAGCCTATCGCTGCACTTGTCCGAGTCGGAAGTTTCCATGCAAGCACGCGCTCGGTCTGTTTTTGATGTATGCCCGCGATGCCGACGCGATCGCGCGGGGCGAGCCGCCAGAGTGGGTGAGCGAGTGGCTGACGCGCCGCGATGGCGTCACAGCAACCCCAGCGGCAACGCGATCGCGTCAGGAGGTTGCCGACCCGGCTGCCCAAGCCAAACGCTTGGCTCAGCGCCAGGCAAAAGTGCGCGGCGGCATCGAAGAACTGGAGCTGTGGCTGCAGGATTTTATCCGCTCGGGTTTGGCGAATGCCCAAACGCAACCGGCGGAGTTTTGGAATATCCCAGCAGCACGTATGGTAGACGCGCAGGCGCGCGGGCTGGCCCGGCAGGTGCGCGAGCTGGCTGGCATTCCGTACGCCGTCCAGCAGTGGCCGGAGCGGTTATTGGCCCGGTTGGGCGAACTGTATTTGCTGTTGGAAGGGTATCGACACTTAGCAGCACTGTCGCCGTCCTTGCAAGCGGACGTGAAATCGCTCGTAGGCTGGGAGCAGAGCGCTAAAGCCTTGCTAGAAGACGAGTCGGGCACGACGGATGTGGAGCGCGATCGCTGGCAGGTGTGGGGACGCAGCGTCGAAGAAGAGGACCGCTTGCAGGTGCAACGAGTGTGGTTGCGCGGAGAGCAAAGTTGCCGCTGGGCGATGTTGCTGGGTTTTGCACCCGTCGGGCAGTCACTGCCGGTCGAGTGCCTTCCCGGCAGTTGCATCGACGCCGACCTAGCTTTTTTCCCGAGTAACGTGCCGCTACGAGCAACCATCAAAACCCGTCGCGGGGCGGTCGAGCAGATCGCGCACGTCGCGCCCGGGCCGACGACGATCGCGGCGGCGATTGCGGAATGGCGAGAGGCGATCGCGCGGCAGCCTTGGCTGGAGCTGTTCCCGCTGTTATTACCGCACGCGCGCTTAGTGCGCCGCGATGAAACCCAGTGGTTCGTCCAAGACGACAGCGGTGACTGTTTGGCGATCGCGCGTGGGTTCCCGTTTGTGTGGGAGCTGCTGGCCCTGAGCGGTGGGCAGCAGCTGGCTCTATGCGGCGAGTGGACGGGGGAGGCAATCGCGCCGGTGGGCGTGTTGGCGAACGGTCAATTCTGGGGGGCGCGATGAGCGCGACGCACCTCTGGCAGCAACTCGTGAAGACGGCGCTGGTGGGCTGCGATCGCCAGTCGCCCGCACTACCGTCGACGGACGGACCGCTGGCGGAGCTGCTCGGACAGCTCGATCCGGACGAGCCGGAACGATATGTGTTGGGGGCAGCCGGCGCGCTGTCGTTCTACCGCAAAGCGGGGTTTCAGCCGGGGCGGCGAGCGCTACCGGCTCCGGAACCGTGCCCAGCCGACGAGCTGCCGCGTTGCAGCCTGCTGGCTCGGGAGTTGCTCGTTCGATGCGTCGAGAGTTCTCCCGAATTACTTCCCGAGTGGCTGGCGCTGGCAACAGCTCGGGGACAGCGCGTTGCCGAGGTGCTGTTGCCGACCTTGCTCAACTTCGGGCGGACGCGCGGGAACCTGCGTGCGGCGATCGCCCCGGTGTTAGGCGCGCGCGGTCGCTGGCTGGCTGCACAAAATCCGCACTGGCATTACGCCGCATTTGTTGCTGACAAGCTGGTCGACTGGCGATCGCGCTGGCAGACCGGCAAACAAGCCGAGCGGGTTCAGATCCTGCGACGGTTGCGTGCGACTGACTCAGAGCTTGCTCGCGACTTGCTGACGGCGACCTGGAAAACCGAAAAAGCCGACGCCCGCGCCTCCCTACTGGAAACCCTGGCTATCGGGCTCGATCTCGCTGACGAAGCCTGGTTGGAAAGTGCCCTCAGCGACCGCAGCAAGCAAGTACGCCAAGTGTCCGCCGCACTGCTGGCTAAACTGCGCGGTTCGAACTATGGCGAGCGGATGCGATCGCGTCTCGACCCACTGCTGCAACTCGATGACCGACAGATTCGGGTTGTGCTTCCCGACACCCTGACACCCGAGATGGAGCGCGACGGCGTGCTAGCTCAAGCCCCGCGCGGCATCGGACAAAAAACCTGGTGGCTGGTGCAGATGTTGGGAGCGGTGCCGCCGGGCTACTGGAACGAGCGCTGGGGGATGACGCCAGATGCGATCGCGCGGGCGGTGTTGCCGCAGTGGCGCGACGATGTTTATGCCGGATGGGCGGCAGCGACAACGAATCAACCCGATCCAGCTTGGGCGCAGGCGCTGCTCTTCACGGTCGTTCGCGACTGGCAGACCCAAGGCGATCGGGCCGTAAAACCATCTTGGCTTCAGGCAATCGCGTCGGTGATGCCGTCGGAGCAGCAACAGGCGATCGCGCTCGATTTAGTGGCGGACGCACGAGGGCTCGACAATCCGGTCGTCATAACACTGCTCGGGCAATGTCAATTTCCCTGGAGCCGCGAGCTGAGTGTGGCATTTGTAGCTCGCTTGGCTGGTGGACTGACCGGCAGCCGCCGCCAGCGTAACGATCGCTGGTGGGAACTGCAAGCGGCCTTCGTGCAAGCCGCACTGTACGTGTCGCCGGACGCGATCGCCGCAATAGACCCACACTTGAACGCGATCGCGGACGCTCATCCCTTCTGGCAGCGCAGCTGCGAAACCGTCCGCGAACGCCTAAAATTGCGGCAGCAACTGCATCGCGCCTTCGCTGCCGCCGCCGCTCATGACTGACGCTACTGCATCCCCCAACACTCGCTCGCTACTGCGCCTGCCGGCAGAGCAGCAGTTTGTCGAAGAATTTGCCGAACTCGACGCGATCGACGATCGGCAGCGACCGCCCAATTGGCGGCTCTCGCCTTGGGCGGTGTCGGTGTACTTGCTCGGCGGTACGCTCGACAACGGCTTCGAGATCGCACCCAAATATTTCGGTAACCGGCGGTTGATTGAAATTGCGATCGCCACCCTCGCGACCGATCGCGCGCTTTTGCTATTCGGCATTCCGGGTACGGCAAAATCCTGGGTGTCGGAACATTTAGCGGCTGCGATTTCGGGCGATTCGACGCTGTTAGTGCAGGGTACGGCCGGGACGAGCGAGGAGTCGATTCGCTACGGTTGGAACTACGCGCGCCTACTTGCTGAGGGTCCGTCGCGAGCGGCGTTGGTGCCTAGTCCCCTCGGAATCGCAATGGAAGCGGGCAAGATCGCCCGCGTGGAAGAACTCACTCGCATTCCTTCAGATGTTCAAGACACGCTGATTACGATTCTTTCGGAAAAAGCCCTGCCGGTGCCCGAACTCGGACAAGAGATCCGCGCGACCCGGGGATTCAACGTCATCGCCACGGCTAATAACCGCGATCGCGGTGTCAACGACCTCTCAAGCGCGCTCAAGCGGCGCTTCAACACGGTGGTATTGCCGGTTCCTGCCGACATCGAAGAGGAAGTGGAAATCGTGCAGCAGCGCGTCGCTAGCCTCGGTCTTGCCTTGGAGCTTCCGGCCGAAACACCTGCCCTGGAGGAGATCCGTCGCGTCGTCACGATCTTCCGCGAACTGCGCGGTGGAGCAACCCTGGACGGTCGCACGAAGTTAAAGGCTCCTAGTGCAACCCTCAGTCCTGCCGAGGCTATCTCCGTGGTCAACAGCGGCCTCTCGCTGGCTGCCCACTTCGGCGACGGCACCCTCAACGCAGCCGAACTCGCAGCCGGAATCGTCGGCGCGATCGTCAAAGATCCGGTTCAGGACAGCGTGGTGTGGCGCGAGTATCTGGAAACCGTCGTCAAAGAGCGCAACGGCTGGCAGGACCTCTACCGCGCCTGCCGCGAGATTTTGTAAGCACGAGCCGTTGAGTGATGGTTGCCCCGAAACTTTTTTACGACTCCAAGCTCGCGAGAACCACCTCGGCCGCCAGCAATTGGCAATTGGGGAACGCCAACGGTGTCAGCGTATCCCCCGCCTGCAGGGTTTGCTTTGTCTGGTAGCCTGCCGTACTCGGGTCGCGATAGATTTCCACGCAGCTCCGCGTCAGATCTACCAACCACATTTCCACGAGTCCTGCCAACGCATAGAGCGGTCCCTTCACGTCGCGATCGAACTGTACTGTGCTGTCTGCAACTTCCACGACCAATAGCACATCGCCTGGTCGCGGATAGCGATCGCGGTAGAAGTCGTCCCGAGGCTTCAGCAGGACCAAATCAGGTTGTGGCTGCGAGCGATCGTCCAGCTCGATCGCGTTCTGCGGCCAAACAATCGCGCGATTGCTCAGTGCTTTCACAAAAGTCTGAGTCAATCGTGCCAAGCATGCTTGATGCTTGGTTCCAATCGGCGACATCTCTAAAATCGTTCCCCGAATCAGTTCCATACGGAGATCGAACTCCAGGATGCCTGCCTCAGCTAACTGCCGATAAGCAGTCACGTTGAAGCGATAGGCTTCTGGGTACGTTGCAGGAGGAGCTTGGGGCATCATCAGGTAACGGTCGGCCGTGAATTGAGGGCTCGCTCGCGCAGCCGAATATGGGGCGAAACGAGCGGTAGGTGCTGTCGGTAGCAGCTCGCTGAACGTGCAAACCTTAACCAAAGCCTACCCTACCGATCGCGGACGGATCGGGTAGGAGCGATCGCTGCTCGAGGGCGCTAACATGCCGATCGAACCCCTACCGCTCACTGCTCGGTTTATGAATACTACGACATCTGCTGCCTCGCTGCCGCCGGGAACCCTCGGGTTGCCCTTTATCGGGGAAACACTTGCTTTTTTGCGCGATCGCAACTTCGCGCGCGATCGTGCTGCGCGCTATGGTCCAATTTTTAAAACACACTTGCTCGGTCGCCCAACCGTATTCGTTTGTAGCGAGGAGGGCTGCCGCTTCGTGCTCGCCAATGAGTCGAAGTATTTTGTCGTGAGCTGGCCGCCGAGCACCCGCAAACTGCTTGGATCGCTGTCCCTGGCGTTGCAGACTGGCGGCGTTCACTACCAACGCCGCCGCATTCTGGCTCAAGCCTTCCAGCCACGTGCCCTCGCCGGTTACATCGAGACCATGGATGCCATCTGCTGTTCCTTTATCGAACGTTGGTTGCAGGTGCGATCCCTCGCCTGGTATCCAGAGTTGCGTCAACTGACATTCGACATTGCCTGCAAGCTATTTGTCGGGATGGATAGCGGCTCGCACAACGAACTTGGAGAGCAATTCGAGTTGTGGTGCCAAGGGCTGTTTACACTGCCGCTGAACTTCCCGTGGACGCGTTTCGGTCGCGCCCGCCGCAACCGCGACTGGCTCTTGCAGCAACTGGAGGAGATTATTCGCAAGCGCCAAGAGTCCGACGATCCGGGCGACGATGCCTTAGGGTTGCTGGTTCGCTCCCGCGATGAAGATGGCAGCCAGCTCGGCTTGGACGAGCTTAAAGATCAAGTGCTGCTGTTGCTTTTTGCCGGCCACGAAACGCTAACCTCTTCGTTGGTGTCCTTTTGCTTGCTGGTCGGGCAGCATCCGGACGTACGCGATCGCCTGCTCGCAGAATTAGATCGATTACCTGACGACGCGCCGCTGACGCTGGAGTCTTTGCAGCAGTTGACTTACTTGGAACAGGTGTTGCAAGAAGTGATGCGCTGCATTCCCCCCGTAGGAGGCGGTTTTCGTACCGTCATCCAAGAGTGCGAGCTGGATGGCTACCGACTGCCGGAAGGGTGGGGGGTGATTTACCAAATCGCCCAGCTTCACATGAACCCCGATCGCTATCCCGACCCCGATCGCTTCGACCCCGATCGCTTTGCGCCCGGCAGCGACAACCCGAGCCAAACCTACAGCTACGCGCCGTTTGGCGGCGGCCTACGAGAGTGTTTGGGGAAAGAGTTCGCGCGGCTGGAAATGAAAATTGTCGCCGTACGCGTCCTGCAAGCCTGCGATTGGACTATCACCCCCGATCAAGATTTGTCGCTGGTAGTCATTCCCTCACCGCGTCCCCGCGATGGTTTGCGCGTGGTGATGCGCGATCGCCGCTCGGCCGGTTAGGCTCGCCGAGTACGCGCGGGCGATCCGTTTGCTTATTGCTCGCGATCGCCCGAACATTATCTGGGACGGATCTAGCTATCATCGCTCACAAGGATGGAGAGAGGATCGAAGCGAGGTGAGTCGCGATGAGTGGCAAGTGCATTGTCTGCGCTTCGAGCCGTATGCTCCGGAGGAAAAAATCCTGTGGAGAATGTGTGGGGTCAGGCGAGGGATGTCTGAAGCGAATGCATCAAAAATGTGAGAAGTTTGGCTTAGCCCGACGAACCTTTGAATGTTTTGTCAAAGAGAAGCTGTACGCGTCCCCAGACCCGAGCAAGTATGCTGCCTTCGCGGGAATTATTGCGGATTTTAAAGGAGAACTAGGTCTGGGGCACCGCGAAAAATTTACGGATTAAGGCGTGACGGGGTCTGAAATGCTCGTGCTGCCCCCTGTCGACCTACGGTCTTGAGCGAATTGATCGAGGTGACCTAACCTTTAAGCAACCAGAATCCAGCAAAAGCTTCCGGCGAATCTTCTGATTGAATGGCGAGGAAATGTACTCCCGCAGCGGCGGTTTTAGCAGTAGCAAACTTTCGGGCTTCGGAACGAAAGCGATCGCGTCCCAAGTCAGCAAAAATCCAGCGATCGCCGATGCCGGTTTCGAGTAACAAACGGGCGGGGCTAATGTCCTGTGCGTGCAGCGCAACCAGTTCCAGTCCCGACAACCAACCTGCCAGCGGCAGCGCCCTCGGCGAGTAAACGATCGTGCCGGGCACGATCGTCTCCGGGTCGATCTCGAGCGGGAAACTTTCACCGAAAGCAATGTCCCACTCGTCCATCTCATCGAACTCGGCGGCTGCCAAACTAGCAAAGGTCCAGCGATCGCCGCGATCGCCGCGCACGGCATCCGGTAACGGGCGCGCGTCACCCATTGGGTACTGCACGGACGCCGACGCAACTGCGTCGGCACTATAGCCAGGTTCTTGAGGATACACCTCACTCAGGCGGTGCTCCAGCCATGCATCTAGGGTGTAAGTTCGGCGGCTGGGCGCAACCGGAATGCCCAGATCGTCGCAGGCCTTGACGATCATGTTATTCATCTGGCGGCGAAAGAATCGAATGCGCTTGGGCGGAGCGGGGGCTTGCGCGATCGCTTCCAATATTGCCTCGCGCAGAAAGACGGAGTTGACCGTTTGCGCCGGGCAGTACTTGGCGAAGTAGAAAAGCGTTTCCGGCGTTCGGTTCGCCGACAGTGGACTTTCGCAAATTGCGACTTCCCAGACTTTTTTGCCGGCTGCATCCACAATCGGACGCGAGTAAAAATCTAGCTCCCAGACGGTCGTTCCCATGCTCGCACCCTCGCTTCACTCTCCACTGTAGATCTTGCACCAACAGATCTCACGTCAAAGCCCGCACTCAGAACCTGCGATCGCCTTACCACCCAGTAGCCATCGGTTGGGCATTCCAGCCTCACGCTATTGGATCGAGCCAGCGTTCGGTTCGGGCGCTCTGCAAAGCACTTGACAATCATCAGACGCCCCCGCGGTTTGTAAGGCAGGCTCGCGGTTCCGCGTCGTACCTCGCTTCCGGTGTGATAATTGACTGAGTAACAGCACCTGCAATCGCAAGCCAAACCTTTAAAAATTCGGGTAACAATTTTGAAATCTAGGGAACCATCATGGCAAAACCGGCAGCAAGCAACAAACAACTCTTGAAGATCTTGATCGGTGCAGCATGGCTCGACGGTCAAATCCAGCCCGAAGAGCGCAACCACCTCAACACCATCGCGCAGCAGCAGGGCCTTGCTGACGATCCGGAGATCGCCCCACTCCTCAGCGAGCAGCGCGTCGTATCTGCTGGGGAATGCCATCGCTGGTTGGAGGATTATCTGGGCGCGCAGCCCAGTTCCGAGGATCGCGACCAACTGCTCGAATCTCTAAGTGCCCTGATTTATTGCGACAACAACGTCGACATTAGCGAGGCCCAACTGCTGTCGCGCATCCAGTCGATGGAGCTCCCCGGCCAGTCGCCGATTGACAAAGCCCTACGTGCCGTTCAAAGGCTTTATCGCAGCGTCGTCTCCGATTAGCGCCCCCAGCCTCACCGAGATCGTCCGAGCGGCGTTTCCCATCGAGCGAGCTGCCGAAGGGTGCCCCGCTGTTAGTAGCTGGGCGTTCGGTCCTAGTTGCATGCCTCTTTACCGCTCGTTTTTCACGATTGCTCCCGTTCCCGAGTTGCCCATGACCTCGTCCGCAAAAGCAAAAATTGTCGTCCTCGACGACGACCCCACCGGCTCCCAAACCGTACACAGTTGTTTGCTGTTAATGCGCTGGGATGTAGAGACACTGCGTCTCGGCCTCGCCGATGCCGCACCGATATTCTTCGTATTGACCAATACCCGTGCCCTGACACCCGATCGCGCTTCAGAACGCACCCGCGACGTTTGCCGCAACCTCCGCACGGCGATCGCTGCTGAGGGCGTCGAAGAGTTTTTGGTGGTCAGCCGTTCGGATTCGACGCTCCGCGGTCATTACCCCCTAGAAACTGACGCGATCGCCGACGAACTCGGTCCGTTTGACGCGCATTTTCTCACCCCGGCGTTTTTCGAAGGCGGGCGCGTTACTCGCGACAGCATCCACTACCTGCACGTCGACGGCCAGCCCGTCCCAGTTCACGAAACCGAGTTCGCTCGCGACTCGGTCTTCAGCTATCGCCACAGCTATTTACCCGACTACGTGGAAGAAAAAACCAACGGCCGCATCCGCGCGGCAGATGTGGAGCGCTTCGTGTTGGCTGACGTGCGCGGGGGCTGCAAAGAGCGCTTGCGGAAGCTGCAAGACAATAGTTGCGGAGTAGTAGATGCCGAAACTCAAGCCGACCTAGATCGCTTTGCCACCGACGTGCTGGCTGCAGCGGATGCCGGGAAACGCTTCTTGTTCCGCTCGGCCGCCAGCCTGTTGACGTCGCTAGCACAATTGGGACCCCAGCCCGTCCCACCCGCACAAATGTCGCAATACCGACCGAGCGAACGCCCTGGCGTCGTCCTCGTCGGTTCCCACGTCAAAAAATCGACGGAGCAACTCGCAGAACTGCTGCAATTACCCGACGTCGAGGGCTTGGAAGTCGATGTAGTGCGTTTGCGCGATTGCCCGGGCGAGCGTGACGCACTACTCCAAGATATCCGCGACCGCCTGACTGGCGTCCGCGATACAGGCAGCACCCCCGTTGTTTATACCAGCCGCGAGGAATTGACGTTCGCAAGCGTTCGGGAGCGCTTGGATTTTGGCGAACGCGTTTCGACGTTTTTGATGGATGTGGTGCGAGCTTTACCGGCCGACATTGGCTTCTTGATTAGTAAAGGCGGCATCACCTCGAACGATACGCTCAGCACCGGACTGAGCTTGCGATCGGCGCGCTTGCTCGGTCAGATCCTGCCGGGTTGCTCTCTCGTCCGCACGCCGGGCGATCACCCGCAGCTCCCAAATTTGCCCGTCGTGTTATTCCCCGGCAACGTCGGCGATGCGCGCGGTCTAGTCGATGCCTACCAGCGCTTGCAGCCAAACTGAAACGCCCCGCGCTGATAGGAACCTATAAACCGGACGCGGTGTAATTGTCTGCCCGGCGACGATCTGAGGCGATCGCGCAGCCGAGTCCGGCAACCTTCTTTACAGGTATTATCCCAACTGTTATCCACCCAACTGTTCGATCAGGCAAGCGCTCAAGTGCTGCGGGTAAGCCAAAACGTCAGGAATGGATTGACAGGGAACTGGACGCGAAGAAACTGCCGTCCACGTCCAATAGTTTGTGGGTTGAGTGAAAGCCGCAGTAGCGATCGAGCAAAGATGGTTGTGGATCCTCACTAAAGCAGTTGGTTCTGACTTGGCGTAAAAAACCATAGCTGGATGCGCTTTAGAACTTACAGCAAGCGAAGAAAGATGCGAACGCTGCATTCTATTGACTTATGGGCATAAGCCCAGCTATTCAGCAGGGGATCGAAGGCTATCGAGCCAGGGAAATCGTTTTTCCTTCTTGAGGAACCATAGTTAATTAGAGGAAGCCACGCTATATCTCGTGAGGTAGTAGTCGGCTCAAGTGATGATTAAGCGCGACCAAAGCGAGGCGAACCTTGCCCAAAGGAAATCATATTCGACTCAAGGGCAAGAGGTTCCCGACTCAAACTTGCCCGGGTTTACCCTAAAATTTTCCAAGCCCGAACCAAGATAGTCTGTAAGTTCCATACAGAACACTTGCAGACTGAAGCGTTGCGAATGCAATCTACACCACTGAAAACCCGGTTAGATTGAAAATCAATGCAGATGGTGCTGAAGCCTATATGCCTAATTTTTCGGTATTGACGCTCGAATACTGTCATGCTACTTTCGAATTAGGAATGACATGGCTGAGATCCCGGAAAGCAACAACGATCGATTTTCCTGGTGCATCAGCCAAGAAGATGTGTCTCACACACATTCGGACAGCAAAACACACAAATTAAGCAATTGTAAATGATTGTAATTTACCATAACCCAGCATGTGGGACTTCAAGAAATGTTCTCAAGCTTATTGAAGCAGCCGGGTATAAACCGGTTGTGATTGAGTATTTGAAAGAGGGTTGGAGCCGGGCTCAATTACTGGGACTTTTTGCCGCAGCAGATTTGACGCCGCTCATGGCACTTAGAGCGACCAAATCACCGGCTAAAGAACTCGGTTTACTCGATGAAAATGCATCTGATGAAACAATTATCAGTGCCATGATAGATCGTCCCATATTGGTCAACAGACCAATAGTATGCACACCCAAGGGAGTAAAGCTTTGTCGACCGAGCGAAGTTGTACTCGAACTATTGGATGGTTAGCAATCAGGAAAACGTGCAAATGAGGATGAAGAAATGGCGATCGCTAACGAAAGCAAACGCCCAATCGCTAGCCCCGAATAAGGAACCATGAAAGATCTTGAAAAGGAAGACTAATTTGAAACTACATTGCTTCCTACAACAATTTTGACGTCGAAGGAATGGCAGCCCTGGTTCGTCCTTAGATTGTTTTTGAAAACATCTCTGGAAGTAAGCCGAATGCTCGGTCGCTGGTGATTGAAGCCTTTCGAAAGCTTGCAAATCAGTCAAAGGATCTATTTTCTTCCAGATATCAGGAAGTGCGAGCCCTTGAGTTCAAAGCAAATACTGTCAAAATAGAAATTACTTTTAGGGGAGTCCTTGCCCGGGATATTCTTGACGGTGCAAGGAAAGGAGAAACTCCAGAAATCTCGGAGAAATCCGAATTCAAGCTTCGAGAGTCGAGCTTATTTTGCGTGATTTGGCTGTAGCTACTGTTGCCGTCGTTCTCTTAGTCTCGCTTCATTCTGTCATTCCGATCGTGTTGTTAGAAAGTAACTTTCCTGATTTTGAAAAGATGCCTAGCTACGAGCATAAGCTGACACTCCTTAAGAGAAAATATCATCTATCCGACGTAACTATAAGCCAGTTCTTTAAATGCTGTCAGTCAAAGGGAACGCATGAATTAATTTCCCACTAAACTTAAGCATCCATATCAACTGGATGGCAATCGCGTCGCTTTTGACCTTGCCTCCGCTTCGGCGGTTTCTATCGCCTGTAAGAGGTCCCTCAAAATCAAAGTTACCCCGCCATCGGAGCGAGGTTGGCGGTCCCATGCCAACACGGACTCCCTCAGCTCTGGAGAAGCAAAAGCGTCCGCTAGCGATCGCTCAATTTGTTCGTCAAGTTGATACTCACCTAGCGTGGGACCGACAACATCACGCCACATCAGCTCTACAAAAGTGCTCTTCGAGTCAGCATCTAAGCATTGAAAAAACAGCATCAGAATGTCGAACACGCCAACGGACTGTTTCGTCTGCTGCGGCAAAAGGTAATCGCACCCCTGTCGGCACTGACAGTAAAAGTCGATGAATGTCGCAGATGCTAGATCTTTAAATTGAGACTTCAAGCGTTGTACTTGGGAAATGAGTTCTTTAGTCGA
This sequence comes from Rubidibacter lacunae KORDI 51-2, assembly GCF_000473895.1. Taxonomy (NCBI): domain Bacteria; kingdom Bacillati; phylum Cyanobacteriota; class Cyanophyceae; order Chroococcales; family Aphanothecaceae; genus Rubidibacter; species Rubidibacter lacunae. The sequence continues at coordinate 48,860 of NZ_ASSJ01000074.1, forward strand.
GTCGGTAATATCCATTGGCTTGAGTGAGGATCTCTTAGGACTGAGGTTTCACCGAACGCGATCGCACTCTAAACGCGGGTCACCCGAACGCTCCAAATCTTTAACGATCTTTTCCCATCCAGGCTGCCCCTAGTTTGGAAAGTGGCGGGCGACCGATTCGAAGCCTTTTGCAGCACATCTCGGTTGGAGTCTGCATCGTAATCAAGTTGTTCTCACCAGTTGGACCTGACATCACATCAGCCCAATTTGCGATTGCTTGCTGAGTTACAAGCTCTTAGCGGCCGATAGCCTGCACTGCCGACAGCACTGACTTCTGCACCCGGTCCCGAACTATCCGAGCCTCACAGTGCGGTCTAAAATGAGGCTCGGTATACCTTGCGAGTGCCCCATGCCTGCTCCCTTCACTGCTGACGAGATTGCATCCGAGGGTATCAATCCCGAGGAGTACGAGGAAATCGTGCGCCGCCTCGGCCGCCATCCCAATCGGGCCGAACTCGGAATGTTCGGGGTGATGTGGTCCGAGCATTGTTGCTACAAGAACTCGCGCCCGCTGCTGAAGCAGTTCCCCACAACAGGCGATCGCATCTTGGTCGGCCCCGGCGAAAATGCGGGTGTCGTCGATCTCGGCGACGGGCTGAGGCTGGCATTCAAAATCGAGTCACACAACCATCCTTCGGCGATCGAGCCTTACCAAGGAGCCGCAACCGGTGTTGGCGGTATCCTCCGCGACATCTTCACAATGGGAGCGCGACCGATTGCCGTGCTGAACTCGCTGCGATTCGGATCGTTGGCATCGGCGCGATCGCAGCGTATCTTCTCTGGCGTGGTCGCGGGCATAGCCGGCTACGGTAATTCCGTCGGCGTGCCGACAGTGGGCGGGGAAATCTATTTCGACGAAGCTTACTCCGGCAATCCACTCGTAAATGCCATGGCGCTGGGGCTGATGGAAACCCCGGACATCGTCAAGTCGGGTGCATCGGGTATCGGCAATCCGGTTGTCTATGTAGGTTCGACGACGGGACGCGACGGCATGGGCGGCGCGAGCTTCGCCAGCGCGGAATTGAGCGAGGAATCGGAACGCGATCGCCCTGCCGTCCAAGTCGGCGATCCGTTCCTAGAAAAGTCATTGATCGAAGCGTGTCTGGAGGCGTTTAAAACTGGCGCGGTGCTGGCAGCACAGGATATGGGTGCTGCGGGGCTGACCTGTTCGACCGCGGAGATGGCGGCAAAAGGTGGCATTGGCATCGAGCTGGACTTGGATAAAATCCCGGCACGGGAAACGGGGATGGTACCTTACGAGTTTCTGCTCTCGGAATCCCAGGAACGAATGCTGTTCGTGGCTGCAGTCGGTCGCGAAGGGGAACTGATCGAAATTTTCCACCGCTGGGGATTGCACGCTGTCGTCGCGGGACAAACGATCGCCGAGCCGATCGTGCGGATTTTCTTCCAGAACGAGGTGGCTGCCGAAATAGCAGCAGCAGCCCTCGCGGAAGATACACCGATCTACCACCGCGAACTCCTGAACGAGCCGCCGGCTTATGCGCGGCAGGCGTGGGAATGGACGGCAGACGAATTGCCTTCTTGCAACGCGGCGGGAATCGCGATCGCAGATGCAATCTACGCGTGGACGGACGTGTTGCTGCAGTTACTGGATGTGCCGAACCTGGCATCCAAGCAGTGGGTGTACCGCCAGTACGACCATCAGGTGCAGAACAACACCGTGGTATTGCCGGGAGCCGCGGATGCAGCAGTAATTCGACTGCGAGCAGCAGATGCGACGGGCACACCAACCCTTCGAGGGGTTGCGGCAACGGTGGACTGCAACGGACGTTACGTGTATCTCGATCCCTACGAAGGGGCAAAAGCAGCTGTTGCCGAAGCTGCACGCAACCTGAGTTGTGTTGGTGCCGAACCGCTCGCCGTGACAGATAACCTCAATTTCGGCAATCCCGAGACACCCGTAGGGTATTGGCAACTTGCTTCTGCTTGTCGCGGCATTGCCGATGCCTGTCGCGCGCTCGACACCCCGGTGACAGGCGGCAACGTTTCGCTTTACAACGAAACCCTCGACTCTCGGGGTAACCCACAGGCGATCTATCCAACCCCCGTCATCGGGATGGTGGGTGTCGTTGAAGACATAACTCGAACTTGCTCCCAAGGCTGGAAAGCAGCGGATGACTGTATTTATCTCCTCGGTGACAGTACGCCAACTCTCGGTAGCTCCGAGTATCTCACGGTGCTGCACGGCACCGTAGCCGGCCGCCCGCCGCAGGTGGACTGCGATCGCGAACGGACTGTTCAAGCTGCTTGTCGCGAGGGCATCCGACGCAGTTGGGTGCGTTCCGCCCATGACTGCGCGGAAGGCGGCATCGCGATCGCGCTAGCCGAGTGCTGCATTGCAGGCGATCTCGGTGCAGCAGTGACGATCGAGGTAGCCGAGCGCGTCGACGCGGCCCTGTTTGGAGAAGCAGGTGCGCGCATTCTCGTGTCGGTCGCGGCCGGCGATCGTTTGGATTGGGAAGCTTACCTGCAGGAGGTTCTTGGCGATCGCTGGCAGGCAATCGGTACGGTGCAGCCGTCGGATGCCGGGCTGCAAATGAGCGCGGGCAAGGCAGTACTCGTCAACGCAAGTCTGGAGGCGATGCGCGATCGCTGGTCGGCGGCCATTCCCCGCCGTCTCGGTTAAACAATCGCGCTGCGATCGCGCGTTGCGATCGGGGTCGAACCAGTTGGGGTGAGCTCAGAACGCGCTCTTGACCGAGCCGCCGCCGACTCACAGTTCGCAGGTGTGGCAGTAGAGGAGAGCGAACTGACAACGAATACGACTAGCGAAACTAATGCTCCGGACTAGCGAAGCGCGTCAGGTGCGATGTCGGTCTGACGTTCTCGAAGAAGTGTTGCTCGATCCTTAGAAAGGAGCATTTAGAATTAGACACCCTTGCGCTCGGGCTTCCTACTGGTTGATGGAAAAGCCAGCCTTTCCATTGCGGTTAAGCATTACTGCGCGATGCTCTAAAAGCATGTCAACTGCGGAGCCGCTGCATGGCAATGCAGATTACGCCTCGTTGCAAGCCCCCTCGAGCGTCATGTGAGTTGTCACGCAGATCCCTAGTTATCGAGCGCGCCGTTATAGAGCACGTCGATGTCTCCCGAGTCGATATCAATCGCCACAACGCTCTGGTACGAATAAGGAGGCTCGTACGCGAAGGAAGGCTGACTGGTATCGCCCACGTCAGGACGATAGTCGCTCGGATGGTAACCCTTAAAAACAAAGACGATTAGATCCTGTTCCTCGCTAATCGTGAACGGCGACTCAAAGACGTTGCCATGCATGGCGGGTTCGGCGCGGTAGTAACTCAAACCGCCATTGACCCGCTCGGCAGCTTGCCGGGCCAGATTCTTCGCTCGGTTGAGTGCAATGCCATCCAGACCGGCTTTAGTAGTGATGGTCCTGCGATACTGAACCGTTTGGCCCCGAACATAGTCGATAGGAATCACTTCCTCATTGATAGTGACAGTGTCTCCGTCCGGGCTGTTCTGGATGACGGTGCTGTCGCCAGTGGTCGTATCAGTCGGAGCTGGGGCAGCTGATTCGTCCGGGCTGCCTTGGATAATGGTGGTTTCGTCAGCAGTTGCACCGCTGACCTGGGCGATCCACTGCTGGCTGGAATCGGATCGTGCTGGTGGTGCCACCACAAACACAAGCAATTCGGTGGCAAACAGTACCAGTCCAGTTGTACGTCGTATCTGCATGAATTTATATCTCAACTCAATCTGAGCCGATCGCTTTCCTCAAGCAGGCGCGATCGCGAGGTTCCTCAAGCGGCATCACGTCCCAGGTGGAAATGAAGAATCGGGGAACTACAGTAGCTGTAACGCCAGGATTGCCGTCACCACAGGGGGCTGAAATGCTTCGCCGGCAGTGAATCCGCATCTATCCTCCGTCGATCCTTCGCCAGGCACCCGTCCCCATCTCTCGAATCGACTGCCGGTATTGCCTGAGACACTTGCTACAACTCCGGCTCAGGTTAGCACGACTCGGACGCCCTATTTGGATTAGGTGCGCCGACTTTAAAACGTGCACACATCCGATTGCAGTGCAAACGGTCAATCGGTCCCCGCGTGTAGATCCGAGGAGAGCGGCGATCGCTACCAGCTTTTATGCCTAAATCCAAAATCCGCGGCAAATGGTAAACACTTAGTGGGCAAATTCGTTGCCATCGCGGCACGTTCCTGCACGCGCTCGAACTTCAATCCCGTATCCTAAACGTCAAGGAACCCGAAACCGATGTCTTTGAAACGTCGAGAATTCCTACTTTTCCTGGGAGCTGGCGCCAGCACCTACGCGATCGGTTCGCAATTCGGAGTAGATCGCTTCGGAAACGCTGCCGCTGCCGAATCGGGTACACAGTTGGCTGCCGCTGCCGAGCGCATCGGCTTCGAGCCAGTAAAAGTCCCGCTACCACTGGAGTTTGAAGGACTCTCTGCAGCCGAACAGATGCAAGCCTACAGCTCCTTCGAAGTCATCGACGGTCCCGTCATCCCCGATGGGTATACCGCCGATTTCATCGGTGCCTGGGGTGACGTTATCGGCGATTCCCGCTTCGGGTACAACAACGATTTTCTCTCCTTCGTGGAAACCGGACCCGATGAAGGACTCTTGACCATCAACTTCGAATACATCAGCGGTGGCGCGTGGATGCAATCTTACCAACGCGTCCTGGGCAAATCCCTGCCATTCCAAGAAGTTATCGATATCGCTGCCCTTAATGACGGAGAAATAAACGCCTTCGCGCTACCAGACAGCAATCCGCTCAAACAGCAAATCGTCGCGATCGCCAAAGAAGCGTTTACCGATCAAGGCATTGGTGTCGTCTCTGTAGAGCGAAACGCCAACGGCAACTGGGTCCGAACCAACTCCAAGTTCGATCGCCGAATCACCGGCATCAGCGGTCTCGACGACGGTCGTTATCTGCGCGCCACCGGTCCGTCCGTCGCCATCTTCCTAAAGTCCGATAAACTCGGCTACGACGACGGACTCGGCAACCGCATCATCGGTACGTTCCAAAACTGTGCGGGCGGGACTACTCCCTGGGGCACCATCCTCAGCGCCGAAGAAAACTTCCAAGATCAGGTTCACGAGCCGGTTAAAGCCGACGGGTCCGCCTTCGACCCCAGCGAGACGCCTTTCGTCATGACCGCAGGCAGCGTCGACGGTCGTGGAAATGTCTTTGGGTTGTCCGGCAATAAATATGGCTGGATGGTGGAAGTCGATCCCGCCAATGCCAATGACTACGGCGTCAAGCACACTTGGCTCGGACGCTATCGCCACGAAGCCGTGGGGGTTCGCGCTGTTGCCGGCAAACCGCTGGCCGTTTACTCTGGCTGCGATCGCCGCGGCGGCCACCTTTACAAATTCGTCAGCACCGATTGCGTTAAGGACGTTACCGACAAAGCCAACTCCCTTTTAATGGAAGCGGGCATGCTTTACGGTGCCAAGTTCGAAGCCGACGGCACCGGTCGCTGGATCGCCCTCACCCCCGATACGCCCGTCGACCCAGTACTGCCCTCTACCGTCGTTCCGCGCAACGGCACTCCACTCGTGAAGCTGCCCAATCGCGATCGTGCGGCTGGCGGCATCGAGAACACTACTACCGACGACGAGGCGCGCTCGTTCGCCAGGAAGTTTTCCACTCTTGGCGACCTCTATATCGGGAATAATCGTGCCGAGAAGCAGGGTGCGATTCTCATCGACGCTCACTACGCAGCCAGTGCTGCCGGCGTGACCTGCACTGCACGCCCCGAAGACACCGACGTGGCTGCTGACGGCACGCTGTACATCGCGTTCACCTCAGGCTCTCCGGGGGGCGACGGCGGTCCCGACCAACGCATCTTCCAGGGTCCGAACGGCGAAACGCCTTACGAGTTCGGCTGGATTATGAAGCTCCAGGAAGACGGCAATGACCCTGCTTCCGTAACCTTCCGCTGGGAGATGTTCGCCCTCGGCGGCACGCCTGCTGAAGGCGGGCTGGGTTTCTCCAACCCAGACAACTTGGAAATCGATCGCAACGGCAACCTCTGGATGGTCACGGATATGTCTACCAGCAAGCACAACAGCACTCAAGACCCCCGTGGCGTATTCGGCAACAACTCCGTCTGGTTTATTCCCACCTCCGGACCTGAAGCCGGACAGGCCTTCCCGTTCGCGATCGGACCGATGGAATGCGAGGTCTGCGGCCCCACCCTCACTCGGGACTCCACGACACTATTCCTAGCCTTTCAGCATCCGGGCGAGCGCAACGGCATCCGCAAAGACATGGCTGCCACAACCCTAGAGATTAAGATGCAGACCACTAACGGGCAAGACTTTGTCCAAGCACGCGTGGTGCCTACCGGCTCGAACTGGCCCGGCAAACAGCCTAACGATCCGCCCCGTCCTGGGGTTATCGCTGTGCGTCGCATCGATGGCAATCCCTTATCCTCCCTTACATAAGAGCGCATCCGCATCAATATTGGGGACCATCTGTTCGGGCAAACGCACAATGGTTTCCGATCCACAACCGAATTAGGATTTCAGCGATCTGAAGTGCTTGAACTTAGCTCGCTCTCTCAACAAGCCTCGATCGAGGCGCGCTTATTGCGAAAATTGAGCTGAGTTTCCGAGCAAGCGTTTGCCCTTTTCTCCTGTTTGATGCCATGACGGGGTAACACCGTGCGGGTGCTGCCCCGTTTGCGCTGCTGGGTCCTTGCTGTAATAAGCAAATCCCAACCCCTCCGATGTGCTGGATTAGAAAAAGCAATGTCCTTACCGCCTGGAGATCTTGGCAGCCTAATGGATTTTTGCTGTAGAATCGTTTGCGTAAAACGCAACTATAAGGTGGATCGTCTCGTCATCGAGCATGAGGGGAGTAAAACTACTTCCTCCCACCCCAAAGGCGATGTACAATTCTGTGTGTGGACCTTTCCATATCAAGGTGTGAGGCTTGAAAGTCATGTCTAAAGCATTCTGGAACATTTTCAAAGCCGCTCCAGCGGTAGTAGGTGCCTCGCTGTTGGCTGCCAATGGCGCGATGGCTTCTGAGGCAGTCGCTCAGAGTAACAGCGACGTACTCGACCAGATCAATACCTATGGTCAAGGTGGTGCTTCTGTCGACCAGATCAATAGCGTTTTCCAGTTGAGCGATGTTTCTCCGGGAGACTGGGAATTTGAGGCTCTTCGCAGCTTGGTCGAGCGCTACGGTTGTATCGTCGGCTACCCCGATGGCACTTTCCGTCGCAACCAAGCCCTGAAGCGCTCCGAGTTCGCTGCCGGTCTGAATGCTTGCTTGCAGCAAATCGAGCGCCTGATTGCAGCTCAGACTGCTGATTTCCTGCGTAAAGAAGACTTGGAAGCGCTCCAACGCTTGATGGCTGAGTTCGAAGCCGAGCTTGCGGCTCTGGGCACCCGCGTCGACGGTTTGGAAGCTCGCGTAACCTTCCTGGAAGAGCACCAGTTTTCCACCACCACCAAGTTGAACGGTGAAGTCCTCTTCGTTCTGGCTGAAGCTTTCGGCGACTTTGCCGACGGCAGCGGCGACAACGCTGACGATACCCAAGCCACCATCGGCTACCGGGTTCGTTTGAACTTCGACACCAGCTTCACGGGCACGGACCGCTTGCGGACTCGCTTGGAAGCTCGCGAAGTCGATGGTACCGACGCGGGCGACACGGGAACCGACATGACCCGACTGAACCTGCGCGGCTCGACCGGCGACAACAACATCGAGCTAAACCTCTTGGCGTATCGCTTCCCGGTTGGTGACAACCTGACCTTCCACGTCGCGCCCGTGGGTTACGACATTGATGATGTCTTCGATCCCAACAACCCGCTGGCAAGCAGCGGTGGCGGCGCATTGGCTCGCTTCTTCGACCGCAACCCGCTCACCCTGCGTTCTGCAGCTGCCGACGTTGGTTTTGGTGCAAACTTCGATGTTAACGACGACATCCGCATCGACGTAGGTTACTGGACGGATGAAGGTCGCGACCCCGACGAAGGAGCCGGCCTGTTCGATGGCAACTACAGCGCCGGTGTTCAAGGTAGCGTGGACCTCGGTTCTGAAGACCGTGCCACCATCTCGCTGAACTACGTTCGTAAGTACTTCGGCGAAGGCGACACCAACATCTCTAGCAGCACGGGTAGCGAGCTCTCTACCGAGCCATTCGGCGATGCTGCAACGACCTCCGACAACTTCGGTTTGCAGTTCTCGTTTGACGCGAGCGATCGCCTGATCTTCGGCGGCTTCTTTGGCTACGGGTTTGTTAACAACCGCCAAGACGATCCGTTTGGCTCCTTGACCGGCGGCGTGCCGATCAGCGATGACGACAGTGCCGAGGTCATTACGGGCAGCGCCAACATTTCCTACCTCGACCTCTTTAAGGAAGGAAGCATCTTGAGCCTGGCTGCTGGCGTCCCGCCCAAGGTCATCAACAACGATGCAGGCGAACTAGAAGAAAACGATGGTACCTCCATTCTCGTTGAGGCTGCCTACCGTTTCCCGGTTAACGACAACATCGAGCTGACTCCTGGCGCATACGTCGTTATCAACCCCGAGCACAACAGCGACAACGACCCGATCGTGGTCGGTGTGGTCCGCACCCGCTTCCGCTTCTAAGTTAGAGGCTGCGGTTTTCGGTCCGACCGGGCCGATTTGAACTTCAAAGGCGAGGGAGCCATTGCTCCTTCGCCTTTTCTCATGCGGAACATTTTTAGGTGAAGGTATATAAGTAGCGCGATCTCCAGCACCCACGCTTTTCCAGATCGCAAAGATCCAGTTCGCCCAGATATACTAGCCGACGAACAACTTCGGATATTTCAGGATGGAAATGACCGTGCATCAGGACTTCCATCCTAAAGCTTTTCCAAAAGCTACCTTGCTGACATGCAATAGACTTGCCCGCCTCAGGCAGCAACATGTTGCAGCCACCATCTCCTCGCATCTTCAGTCGGTAAGAATGCTTAAAAAACGGTACTAGCTAACGGTGAGACTAACTACAAACAACTCAATACATCCGAAACCAGAGCTTGGGACGACACTTTACTAATGTTTAATCGTCAATCACAGCGAAGTACTCGACGCAAAGAAAGCTACAGCTACCAGTGCCCCTAGCAACTCCGCCGCCGGGGCGATGCAATAGGTAGCAAGGGGAAGTTAATGTGCTCGTGAAACCGGGCGATCGGTTTGCGGTCGTCCATTGCTGTAATGGGAGAACGATTCGTGGTTGGTTTTCTAATAGGTGCCGTCGTAACAGCAATCGCACTGTTGATTATTTCCAAGGTCCGCCCGATCGGTGTCGAGATCGACAGTCCAATTAAGGCCCTGATCGGCGGAGCAGTTATCGGCGCGCTCAGCAATCTTTGGGATTTTTTGCCGTCAGGACTCCGCTCGCTGGCAGCGGTGCTGAGCCTGGGGCTGGTCCCCTTATTCGTAAGCATTATCATCTTTGGATTGGCTGCTTGGGCAGTTGAAGGCTTCCGCCTTCGCCACGGTATTTGGAGTGCGGTCCTCGGAGCGTTTTCGTTGGCGATTGTGAACTCGGTCTTGACGCTTATCTTGCGACAATTCGGTCTCGTGTCGGCTGACTAAGCATTGCGCAGAGAAACCAGCCATCTTTCATCGAGTTCGATAGGTCAATAGGTCTAGCGATGACTTTTCGCATCCATACATTCCGCTACCGCCCGCGACCCCCGTTGCTTGTGGCATGAATTTTGATATGGACTGCGGAACCGCGGGCAACGATCGCGCTGAAAATTTAAAACGCGATCGTTGTCAGTTCTCGGCAAAGACCGCAGGGAAGTGTCAGGCTTGCTCCGCCGTAAACCGCACGATAATCCAGATACACGATTGCGGGGCTGCATGTCGCTCGCGCTGACCCGCCTGTTCGAAACGTGAATCGGTTTGTCTCGCCTGTTATGGGGCGCTTCGATGTCCACGGCAACGTAAGGAGTTTAGTCGTAATCGAGGAGACAAATAATGGCTAGAAGGTCTGCTTATCGGCTCGCATGACCAACCCCTACTCGGATGCGTCCGCCGCATCACCCTTGGAGATACGCGAGAAACGACCGGGTTGTCGCCTCTTGACGACCCAAGTGGCAGACTCAGTCGGTGAGGTTGCCAGCAGCAATCGCTGGCGAGCTAGTCGGTGGCGATGGAATAACTGCGCGTCCAAGTGCAAATCTTACTTCTGAGGGCAGCCGCTCGTACGGTACCAATGCTCCCTGATATACTTTCTAATCGCGATCGTAAAGTCGATGGCTGCCCGGGTAGGAGCGAATTTGCAACGTCGCTAGCAGTGAGACTGACTTGCCGCCCAACAGCATCGGCAAAGCTAGTGGTGCCGAACCGGGATGGAATAAACACTTGCAGAAAAGTCAGTAACAAATCCTCACAGCTCTTATCGGCGACAGGGAATTGCGTCGGATAGGGGTTTGGCTAGGGTGGGTAGTTGGGGTTCGGGAAAACGGAACTCGCTCATTATGTCATCAAGTGCGAGCTGAACAGATCTGTGAATCCCAACCGCTGGGGAAGAACTCGGGCCCATTGCATCTGTGAAGTTCTTAGTCGTGCAGCGAGGCGCTCTGGTATGAAGCAAGACTGGCTGATTGCTTCTCAAGCAGGACCGATGCCCTTATCCTGACCGATGTAACCGCAGCCCGCTCGCAGCTGCCACCGTTACCGAAATAATTTCGGCGTCAAGAAACTAGAACGGCATCCGGAGCAAGACCCTGTTAGTCAAGCGAACCCTCAACCGCTGCATTGAACCCGTACACCTCTCTTCGGCCCGAATAAGCTACCAATCCGACCTCGCGCTCGTCTCCCGGCTCGAAGCGGACTGCTGTCCCTGCCGGAATATCCAACCGCATACCTCTAGCACGAACGCGGTCGAACTGAAGCGCAGAATTGGCTTCGAAAAAATGAAAATGTGAGCCGACTTGAATCGGGCGATCGCCCGTGTTTGCAACACTCAAGCGCGTGGTATCTCGCCCGGCATTGAGCTCGATCTCGCCCTCAGCTGGTATTAATTCACCCGGTGTCACAGTAAAACCTCTAATTGACCGAATTGACAGTCCAAACAATCGTCCCTTGTTCAACCCACCGCTCTAAATCTGTTGGTGCGGCAGCACCGCAAGGTTTTTGACAACTTTGGAAGGCTAGGCTGCCGATAGAAAGGGTCTTCGGAACAGATTTTTTAATAGCACAGAAGGGCTAATCGCAAGAGAGCTTGGTTTGTAAGGGAACGATTTGTAAAGGACCGCCAGGATAACCCTGGCGGTCCCTCTTCCTCTTTTGCAAGTATGAAAAACCCTAGAATTAGGTTTTCTATCGATCGCGAGGCAAGTCGGGCCTTATACGGCAGAGCCAAGACCTGCATATGCGCCGTAGAAGAATATCGCCAGTAGGGCTAGCACGCCCATACCAGCAACTAAACCCACGATCCAAATCGGAATGCGTCCGCCACTCATTTCTCTACTCCTTAGAAACAGCAAACTCGAAGAAACTCACGCACAGATCGCCCATCGGACAGACGAGCTAGTAAAAACTTAAGGCTTCAGGTCAAGCAAAGCCCAACAGCCTAGTTGAAGAAGTAGCTGGAGAATAGGATGCCCAGCACGAACACCAGCAACAACCCGAGGAAGAGTGACGTTCGGTTCAGTTCGACGGGTTGCTTGTTCGGATTATTTTTCCGTTCCATTGACATCTTGGAAACTCCTAGCGCTGAATGAACTGCATTGCCGCGATCGCGCCCAAAAAGAACACGCTCGGCACGGCCAGCGTATGAACGGCCAGCCAACGCACTGTAAAAATGGGATAACTGACGGGTTGATTTGGGGAGTTAGCCATTGAGAAAATCTCCTTTTTCTATGCCTTAGCTTTCGCCTTACTTGTCAAATGTGCCAATTTGTTGGCGCGCTTCGAAACGATCTGAAACAATCGGTATTTCTTGGCGTTCCTGCGTAAAATACTCGTCTGGGCGAGGCGTACCGAAGGCATCATATGCCAGTCCAGTACTGACAAATAGCCAGCCCGCAATGAACAGCATCGGGATCGTGATGCTGTGGATCACCCAGTAACGAATGCTAGTAACGATATCGCCAAACGGACGCTCGCCAGTGGAACCGGACATCTCACAACTCCTGAACAAAAAACACGGGATCAACTAACATGATAAAGATTTTGTTACAGCTCGCAAGGGCGCCTGCAACCTTCATCCAGCTTCCGCAACGGATTCGACCGCGGAGTCGTACTTGAGCAAAACGCCATCGTTGCCAAGAATGAAGCCGCGGTCGGGATTGAGGAAAACAATGCGATATAGATTGGCGGGTGTGTTCTCGATTGCGCGGTCTTTTTGCCACGTCTGACCGCCGTCAAAACTGGCAAGCAAGTTCCCACTGCCGCCTGCAACCCAGACTTCCTCCGGGGTCCGGTAAGCAACGTCGAGCAGTCCCCAGCTCGTCGATAGTTCGGGATACAGCGGGTCCTCCCAACTATCGGGATCGTCAGACGCCGTGAACTGAATCTGACCGCCCCGCGCCAGCATCCACAGGCGACCGTCCAGGCCGAACCCCATTGCCTGGACACGCCGCGAACTATTGCGTTCGTGCGGTTCCCAGGCCTCCATACCAGGCTCCCAAGTCGAGTAAAAGTTTCCGCGTGCCGACACTGCCACATAGCGACCGTCGTCCGAGCGGGCAATCGTTCGGGCAACGCCAACTGCTTCTTGAACCTGTGCTTGCCACGTGCGACCGCCGTCATCGGTTTGGTAAATAGCGCCGATGTCCGTCGCCATCTCTGTCGAGTTCGGTCCGAGCGCCTTGACGGATACAGGCACGCCGGGAAGCTTCTCGCTGAGACGGACGCGCTCCCAGGTGTCGCCGCTGTCGGTCGTATGCAGCAATAGCGAAGGTTGACCGGCGATCCAACCCTCACTACCGGCGAAGCTAACGCTCGTGAGCTTGAGCTTGGGATCCAAGCCGAGGTCGCGTTCCTGCCAATCAGTCCCGCCATCGTGTGTTTCCAAGATCGTCGCGCGGTTGCCAACAATCCAGCCGCGCTCTCCATCGCCCGAAAAGCCGATGTCGAGAAGCGTTGCATCGGTTGGCAGCACTGTCGGCGTCCAAGGATTGAGTTGTGTGGACGGAACGCTACTGCATCCGAAGCAAACCAGGGCAACTGCCAGTAGCAAGGCGACTGGCTTGAACTTGTCGAACAAGGCGCTCATCAGTTTCCTCAGTCAATCCAAATAACGCAATGACATTCTCGACCTAGAAGCAGACATAGCAGTGAGGGTCGAGATAGACCGGTTACACGAGATAACTACTCGCGCTACCGCAAACTATAAAGGCTCATAAATGCTAAAAAAGCCAGCACCAACCCGCCAAAAATGAGCGCGTTCTTCTGCCCGGGCGTCAGCTGGTTTACACCAAGCCCGTAGTTCAGGTTGGAAGCGAACCCCGATGGCGCGCCAGCCGCTCCGATGTTGCTGAACTTCGTCTGGCGGGCACCACATACCGGGCAACGCCAGTCGAACGGCAAGTCTTCAAAAGACGTGCCAGCCGGAATATTGCGGTTGCTGTCGCCCTTATTGGGCTCGTAAACATAGCCGCAACTACGACACTCGAAGCGGGCGGGGGCAAGTTCGGCTAGCGTCAGCTCTTCCTGCGAGTTCTGCGACTCAGCTGGTGAAGGTTGCGGCTCGTTCATGGCGCTGGCTCGGGCATTACTGAGAGCGATCGTTACAAATTATCGCACATTGTGAATGCCACACGACGAACCGTTACATCATTAGCATTCGCAACCATCGGCCGCACAATCCCGAGCCGAATGCTTAGCATTGTAGGGAAGTAATACAAGGCGATCGCCGACGGGAGGGTTGCAAATCTGCCAGTCGAGCGTGGAGCAGGCAACAGCAACCCTATAATGTTGACTTGTAAAGAAGTGCTACAACCGGTGGCGCATAGCGAGGGAGAGAGGAAGCGACGTGTTTGTTCTCGGCGGCTACGAGTATTTCCTGGGTTTTTTAATCCTGTGTAGCTTGATTCCGGCTTTGGGATTGCTGGCGTCGAAGCTACTGCGTCCGCGCGACGGCGGTCCGGAACGACGCACGAGCTACGAGTCCGGGATGGAGCCGATCGGGGGCGCGTGGATTCAGTTCAACATCCGTTACTACATGTTTGCCCTCGTATTCGTGGTGTTTGACGTCGAGACAGTGTTTCTCTACCCCTGGGCAGTGGCGTTCCACCAACTGGGGCTACTGGCCTTTGTTGAGGCGTTAATCTTTATCGCAATTCTCATCGTGGCGTTGGCGTATGCATGGCGAAAAGGAGCCCTGGAGTGGTCATGACTTCCAACATTGCAGCAGAGCAAACAGCTTACGAGCAGCAGCAGCGAGACAAGCTGCTCAATCCTGCCAGTCGGACTCAGGTGACGAAAGACCTCTCGGAAAACGTCATCTTGACGACGGTAGACGACCTTTATAACTGGGCGCGCCTCTCGAGCTTGTGGCCGATGCTTTACGGCACGGCGTGTTGCTTTATTGAGTTCGCCGCGCTGATCGGTTCGCGCTTTGACTTCGATCGCTTCGGTTTGGTCCCGCGATCGAGCCCCCGCCAGTCCGATTTGATCATTACGGCTGGCACGATCAATATGAAGATGGCACCGGCTTTGGTCCGACTCTATGAAGAGATGACCGAGCCGAAATACGTTATAGCCATGGGTGCCTGCACGATTACCGGCGGCATGTTCAGCGCGGATTCGACGACGACCGTTAAAGGTGTTGACAAGCTGATTCCTGTAGACGTCTATATTCCTGGCTGCCCGCCGCGTCCTGAAGCGATCGTTGACGCGATTGTCAAGTTGCGCAAGAAGGTGGCTAACGAGTCGATGCAAGAGCGCGTAATGTTGCAGCAAACGCACCGCTATTACAGCACGACTCACAAGATGAAGATGGTCGAGTCGATTCACGATGGCGTTTATCTACGTGCGGAAAACCGCCAAGCAGGGGCGCGCGAGCTGGCAGCCGGAGCTGACATGCCGCTACCGCAAGTACTGCAGCAACAACAACCCTTAGGAGAGACAGTCGATGGCTGAAGCAGAAAACCAGCAGCCAACCGGTGAGAACCCAAGCGCCGGCCGGCTTGTTGAAGTCGGTCCTGTGTCGCGTTGGCTCCAGGAAAACGGTTTTGAAGACCAGCAACCTTTGGAGCCAGATCATCTGAGTGTTGAAACCATTCGCGTTGCACCGGAGTATCTGTTGCCGATCGCGTCGGCACTGTATGCTTACGGCTTCAATTACTTGCAGTGCCAAGGCGGCTTCGATCTCGGTCCGGGCAAGGAACTGGTGAGCTTTTACCATCTAATCAAGCTCGACGACAATGCCGATTGCCCGGATGAAGTGCGGCTGAAGGTTTACTTGCCACGTGAGGATCCGCGGCTGCCGTCCGTATATGACCTTTGGAAAGCTGCGGATTGGCAAGAGCGCGAAACCTACGACATGTACGGCATCGTGTTTGAGGGGCATCCCGGTCTCAAGCGCATTCTCATGAACGAAGACTGGGTGGGCTGGCCGCTGCGGAAGGATTACGTATCGCCAGATTTCTACGAGCTGCAACATGCTTACTAGAATTCTGCAGGTACGGCCTTAATCAACAAATTTTGCATCTAACTGCCGCTCGTCTCTGGAGAATGTTTGGGTGACTTATTCGCCCCCACCTTGGACGTTGCGCGGTCGCTTTGCGATGGCGCTACAACCGCTGGCGATTTCCTGCGTGCGGGCGGCGATTCCACCCGAGC
>NZ_ASSJ01000075.1 GCF_000473895.1 Rubidibacter lacunae KORDI 51-2
GGGCTCGCGCCTCCAAAGTTTGCAAGCGACTGGCTTCTGGGCGATCGCGTCCTATAAGCGCGTAGAGCTCGATGATACCGAGCGTTCTTATCCCGGCCGGTATAAGCTCTCGCCCTCACCCGGCAATAGCCGCAGGGACTCTAGCGATAGGGACTCGCCATAGGTGACTTCCCACGTACTGCCCCAGCGTTCGATCGCCAAAACCTTATCCTCCGGACCTTCGTAGTCGTAATAGTGGCAGCGCTCGGCATCGCGATCGCGCGTGTTTCCCGTGCGCGTCATCGTTGCCGTTCCCGATTCCACCAGTCGGTAGCGATCGCCTTGAAAGTCGAGTTGGGGCGGGGGCGGGTTACTGACGTCGAGTTCTTTGGTCGGATAAGAAAGGCTTATTTCAAGGACGTCATCTTCTTCGACGGCCAGCCACGCGATGCGATCGGCATCCAGGAGCATATATTCGAGCCACGTGTACCCGCCGTCCTCGTAAGTCAAAATCCCCTCAACTGCCCAGAAGGTCCCCATGTGGTCGACGATGTCGCCGATCTGCAAATTGAACGGGTTGCGTTCGGACCGATTGGGGCGGCGGCGGCCGCGCCGCTTGGAGGCGAACCATACAATTGCCAAAACAAATCCGGTGACGAGCAAGATCGCAACAAAAATGGGGAGCGGCACGGTAACCTCCTAGTCGGTTTCTAAGGTTTAACGGTACGCAGACCAGCGGGGATCGACTTGATAGCGCACGATCGTCGGACGCGAGAGTCGGTTGATCTCCACCGCACCCGGCGCGAAATCTCCCGGTAGCGCGAATAGGCTCGGCAGTAGCTCCGGCGTCAGAAAGCGGGTTGCCACCGGCAGCGTCCAGCGAGCGGGATCGACCGTTTGCCGTCCGGCGAGGACGAATCCCCAGGGACCGAAGCTCGGTACCGTTGTTTGATAGGGGTGCACTGGCAACCCCGCCGACTCCAACGTCGCTGCAATACAGGCAATCACCCGCGGGACGAAAAACGGACTCGATGCTTGCGTCACGAGCACGCCATCCGGTGCCAGCAACCCGCGCAGTCGCAAATAGAACCCCCGCGTGTAGAGCTTTGCTAGCACGTCGCGGTCGGGATCGGGAAAATCGGCAACGATCGCGTCAAATTGTTCCGAGAGGTCGCCAGTAACCTCGAAGGCGTCACCATAGTGAATCTCCACCCGGCGATCGCGCAAGCTATCTGCGTTCAGTCGCCGCAACACCGGATAGGTCCGCGCCAGCTCCACCACCGCCGGATCTAGCTCCACGAGTACCACGCGTTCGACCGGCCATTTCAGCACCTCTCGTAATGCCAGCCCGTCCCCCGCACCCAGTACCAAAACTCGTCGCGGTGTCTCGACCGCGCTCAATGCTGGATGCACGAGCGCTTCGTGGTAGCGATACTCGTCGAGGGTGGAAAATTGCAAATCCCCGTCTAGGAAGAGCCGCACGTCGCGACCCCGACGGGTCAGCACGATGCGCTGATATGCCGACTGCTCGCGATAAATCACTGGGGCGTCGTAAAGATTGTCTTCGAGGCGATCGCCGATCGGTCCTGCCGCGGCTGCAACTGCCCACAGCAGCACCGTTACCAGTAAGCCCCAGCGCCGCCAATATTTGAGCGGCGGAAACTGCTGAGCGATCGCCACCACCATCAAAGCGGGCAGCGAGCCAATGAATGCGGCTGCCGAGAATAACCCAAACACGGGTAATAATACGAGGGGAAATGCCAGCGACCCGAACAGCGCCCCCACATAATCGAGTGCTAGTACGCTGGCCAGTGCTTCGCGCGAGCTGGCATCATGCTCCATTGCCCGCGTCAGCAACGGCACCTCCATTCCAGCCAGGGTTCCCAGCAAAGCCGCGGACAATCCCAGTCCCAGCCAGAGAGAACTCCCCGCTACGAATAACGCGAACAAGCCGAGCGGCAGCAGTGCTGCCAAGGGAGCCGTCAGTAACTCGATTTGTACGAAGCGCACCAGCAACCGGTCTTCGCGCAATGCCACGAACTGACTGAGGTACGAACCGAGCCCCATGGCGGCAAGAAAGCCGCCAACTGCGATGCCATAGGCTAGTGCTTGATTGCCGACCAGGTAACTCGCCAGCGTTCCCAACAACAACTCTGCGGCCAGTCCGACTGCCGATGAGACTGCTGCTGCCAATAGCAAAAGCCTTTGCTGGCGTGCTGCAAACCTCACTTGCCCGAGCCGGGACCGCCGCCCGTAAAGTTACCCGTGCTTCGCCGCACCGGAATCGGATCCCAGCGCTGCCGAGTCCCATAGCGTCCGTAGTAGTAGCCCGACGGACGCGTGTCGTGGCGAGGCCAGTAAACGCGCTGGCGCTGCTGTCCTAGATGAAATGCAGCGGGTTGAGTGTAGGCGTTAGCGACCGCGAAGATTGCGGCACTCAAACCAAGCACGGCTAACACTTTCGGAATCACAGCTGCTCTCCTGCGGACATTTTTCCATCTCAGTTTTCAACAAATGCCACGCGGGCTTTGCCGCGGGTACGCACGCCTTCGGTCACAACAAGGTGTGTGCGATCGATGGGTCCATCCGGCTCGACCTCCACGGAGACACCATAGCTGTTACGTTCCGCGATCGTCAGGAAAAACAACGCCGCCCCCATGGCGCCATCGATCTCGCCGTCGTTGTGGCGAAACTTCAGCCGTATTTCTTGCGAATCGCGATACAGCGTCTGGCCTTGGCTGTTACTAACGCGCAACCGCACTTTCAAGGTCGGCGGCGAGGTTTCGTCGGAGAGCACGATCGCCAGCACCCGAAGCATTATGTTCTCGCCGCCCAGAATAGCGCGGCCGGCAGCGTCACTGTCCGGGTTGACGGCCTCGATGACCCTGCGGCCGCTGGTAAGCGTCTGAAACCAAGTTGCACCAGCAAAGAATAGCGACACGAACAGTCCGCCCCACAAAAAACGCCCGTCTATCGCGCCCGAGCGCACCCGTACCGCGAAGTCAATGGGCTGCTGGAGCGATTGCGGCGATGCGCCGGTGCGGACGTCGCCGCGCTCGAGGACAGAAATGACTAGGGTGAGTTCCCGGGACTGGCGCGACCTCAAATCAAGCCCTGCTTGCAGGTCCGGATCGCGTCCGGAAATCGATTCGCTCCACGCTCCCTTCACCGCCGATGCGACAACCTTGCCGGTAGCATCGAGCGCCTGAATTTCAAACACCGCCCACTCGTTGCGGCCGAGCAGTGCTCGCACGTCAATCCGCAGCGCGCCGATTGTCTGAGGCTCAACTAGAACCGGACCGAGGATTGCCGGTTCGCTGCCCGAGGCGCGCACGCGCCGCTCTAACTCCATCCGCGACGTAAAGAAACTGCCAATACCTGCCACGGCAATCAGCGCGATTGCTCCAAATGCCAAATAGAGAGATGGTTCCGAGAAGCGGTAAGTCTCCTGGACGCGACTAGCAGGCACGATCAACCCTCTCGACAACATTGTCATTCAAACACGTCATCCAACCACGCGTCAGGGAATTTTGGCTGGAACCGAATCTAGTCGGTCCGCGACGGAGCTGCTGTATGGTGGAGGTACTTTGGCAAACGGTATTAGTGCCCATGCTCGACGTCCTCGCACGCGTTGCAGCCACCATCGGCTGGACTGCGGTCGGTGTAGTTCTACTCTACGGAGGCGTTCGCCTTTATGACTATCTCGACCCCATCGATTACAGTGCCGAGATTCGCAAAGGCAACCTTGCTGCCGGACTCAAGCTATCCGCTCTCGTGCTCGGTCTGACCGCCATTATCATCGCAGTATTGATTACTTAGAACCCCAGTGCTCGGAGGCCGATCCTGGCGGCAGAGACTGCAAGCGGTCGGGCGATCGCGATCGAACCCTCGCCTATGGCAACCGATCGCGTGCGCTGAAGGACTATCGGCAATGTTGCCCGGCAATGTGGTTGCTTGCGTTCCGACCCTTGGCGATCGCCGCGCTCAATTGACGACATTGTCCCTGCCAACCGAGCGATTAGGGACAGGGCGAGGTGACGAGCCAGCTTTTGAGCTGCGATCGCAGCCCGGCACAGCATATCAAGACTTCTGCTAGTGACTCGCTCCACGACCGTTAACGTTCGGCAGTTCTCTGGGCAGTCCTCTGGAAGGTATGGCTCCCGAAAAATCATTGCCCTCGGGCGAGCGCCAACTTTCTGTTGGTATGTTGCAAGATCTTAAGCTGCCGCAGCGATCGTGCTATGGCTCGTGATAACCTCTGAAACTGTAATAGCTGTTATGCAATTCTCTGAAGAGGGCAAGGTGTCAGATCGGCAACCGCTAGATTCAACTGAATTTCGGGAGTGCATGGGCGATTACGTTTCGCAACTGCAGCTCCACATGACCTTGAATGCACGCAAACTCGTGCCAACGCTCACTCAGGCTCGTGACAGCCGCGAGCAGATGTTATACGACACGCAGGCAACAGCAGAGAAGTTTATCTCCCGCCAACAGCGGTCGACGTTTCAGCCCTAAAGCTTGTTGTAATTACTCGGCCTGAAACTCCTTGGCTTCCGGGGTTTGTATCCGAACTCAAATTCCCAGGCTTGCTCAAGATTTGCAGGTAGTAAAGTATTATTTATCCGCCCGCTTCGCAACATTAGGGCGTGTAGCCAGTTTCCCGTAAAAAGTCATTTAGCTCGGCAAAGAACTCGGCACGATCGCCTTTCTGATAGGCCGCGCGGACTTGCTGCCAGCCGTCAGCACCTTCATTTAGAGAATGTTTGTCAGCGAGGTATGCAGCTAGCGCTCCCTTCACTTCTCCACCGCCGGAGCGAGCGCTGGAGTAACGTTCCCAGTTCTGGGCGGCGCTACTGTAAATTGCCGCTGGGAATTTGCGCGTAACGTCCACCATTGCCCCAGCACGCAACTGCCAGATTTGTAGTGGAAAACTCGAGCCAGCAAAGCTAGCAAAGCGGTAGGCAAAGCGATCGTCGGCGCTATCGAACTCGGCAATCCCGTCACCATCGAGGTCGCGCAAGTTGTAGCCCACGCTTCCCCAATCGTGCACGAGCGCAATGTATTCCGATTGCGCGTTGTTATAGCTGTAAATTTGCGAATACGTACAGCAGTGCGCTCCCCCTGTATACAGATCGACGACGATCTCGGGCTCGCCGTCGCCATTGAGGTCGCGAACGGGCAATCCACCTTCAATGAAGTTTGCGAGCGGACGATGGACGAGGCTGCCGCGCGGAACGTCGGCATCGAGTAATACTATCCCGTCGCGCAAGACGCGCAAACGCAGATCGAGCGTCTCGGTATCGGCATCGCGATAGGAGAGCTCGACGCGCAGGCCATCGCGGATGACGGTAATCCTTTCGGCTGCTGCTGAGTAGTCAGACAGTGCAAAGCAATCCAACACGATCGCCATTGCGAGTGCGTACCCGAGCCGATTCAGGGTTTGAGGCTTGCTTTGCATCATTTAGTCGTACACCTTTGCTTTGGTGCAAAACCAATCATAGCAATCCCTTCCAACTGCCACAGGTAACGCCGCTATTAGCGCGGAGCTACTCAATGGTGGGATGAAGCGCTCGAACCACCATTCTGAACGCACGAGAGATGAAAGGCCAAGACTGCCACTCCAAGCAGATCCCCGAGCTCGGATACCGCTGTGGCAAGCAAAATATCCTGTACAAACTGAAACCGCCCATTCGTCAAGTTCTAATCCCTGCGGGGCACCCTCCCGAGATCCGGTGGGACTGTCCTAGCCTGGAATATTCACAAAGATTTTGATGAAGCCTCAAACCCTTGCAATTGAAGAGGCTCCAATCTATTTAGGGTTTGCTGAAAAAGTCCACAAAACGAATTTAGGAGGCAGAGAGCTTATGGAA